>JAAYCV010000024.1 GCA_012729605.1 Ramlibacter sp.
CGACGGCAACGAAGTATTCCGGGTTGGTGGAGCGCCACTGGTTCTTGGCGTACTCCGGCGTCGGGACGTTGTTGCGATCGGACTGGGGATCTGCCAGCTGGCCTTCGATGTTCTTCAGGGACTCCAGCATTTACTGCGTGCGGCGCAGGATCCAGATCGGCTTGCCGCGCCACTCGACGGTCATCATTTCACCGGGCTTGAGGGCGGAGACGTCAGCCTGGACCGCAGCACCAGCGGCCTTGGCAGCCTCGGAGGGCTGGAAATACCGCACCAGGGGCACTGCAGCAGCGACACCCCCTGCCACACCTGCACAACCGGATGCGATCAGCCAGGTGCGTTTGCTGGCGTCTACTGGTTCTACTGTATTACTCATGGGAATCCTCACGATGCGCTGTTACGCTTGTTCACAACAGGGTTAACTGCCAGATTGTAGCCCAGTGACAGTGTGTTATTCAATGTAAGCGAAGCGTTGCAGGAATTTTATTTGTGCCATACTCGCACACGTTTTTGACCTCCCTCAACCCAAAGAAAGGATAAGTCATGGGAATGCTCAAGGAATTCAAGGAATTTGCCACCAAGGGCAATGTGATGGATCTGGCCGTCGGTGTGATCATCGGTGCGGCCTTCGGCAAGATCGTCGATTCGCTGGTGAAGGACATCGTCATGCCGCTGATCGGCGCCGTGATCGGTGATATCGACTTCTCCAACATGTACGTGGTGCTGGGCAATATTCCGGCCGGCGTGGCCAACAACCTGGCAGCGCTGCAGGAAGCCGGCGTGCCGGTGCTGGCCTATGGCAACTTCATCACCATCGTGATCAACTTCCTCCTGCTGGCCTTTGTCATCTTCATGATGATCAAGCAGGTGAACCGCATGCGCAAGCCGGAAGAAGCCGCTCCCGAGGCTCCGGCCGAGGACATCGTGCTGCTGCGCGAAATCCGTGACAGCCTGAAGAAGTAATACCTGCTTCGGTTGCCTGTTCAAGCCCCGCCATGGCGGGGCTTTTTTGTGCCTGCAGCTTCAGTCCATGCTGCCACTGGTCATCCAGCGCGCCATGCGCACGGCCTCCAGCAGGCTGGCGCAGTCGGCGCGCGCCGTGCCGGCCAGATCGAAGGCGGTGCCGTGGTCCGGGCTGGTACGCACCAGCGGCAGCCCCAGCGTGACATTGACGCCCTGCTCCACTCCCAGGTACTTGACCGGAATCAGGCCCTGATCGTGGTACATGGCGATCACCGCATCGCAGAATGGCGGCTCCTGCAGGCTGGCAGCGCGCGCCTGCATGAAGACGGTGTCAGGCGGATACGGGCCATGCACGTCCATGCCCTGCTCCCGCGCTGCCTCGATGGCCGGCAAGATGGCATCGATTTCCTCGCACCCGAACAGCCCGCCTTCGCCGGCATGCGGATTCAGCCCGGCCAGGGCAATCCGCGGCGGGCGCTGCAGCCGGGCACACACGGTGCGCAGCAGGAAATCATGCGTGATGCGGATGGTGTCCAGCACCTGCTGCGCGCTGACCTGCTCGATGGCATCGCGCAGGCTGACATGGATGCTGTTCAGTACGGTGCGCAGCTCATGGTTGGCCAGCATCATGCGCACCGGCATCTGCACAACCGACACGCCGGCATGGCGCGCAGCGCAGGCCTGCAGCAGTTCGGTATGTCCGGGGTAATCCACGCCGGCCAGCGCCAGCGCCTCCTTGTGGATCGGAGCCGTGACCAAGGCGGCGGCGCGGCCCTCCAGTGCTGCCTGGGCACCAGCCAGAATGCAGTCGGCCGCCATCCGACCCGCCGCGGCCTGAACCTCGCCAAACACCGGCATGACAGCCGGGCTGTCGCATGCCTGCAACAGCAGCAGCTGACCAGCCTGCCCTGTTTGCTCTGCGGCCTGCTGCCAATCGGCAACAGGTCGTAGTTCCGGCCAGGCCTGATCCGGCAGCTGTTCGCGGCACACCTGCAGGGCGCGCTGCAACACCTGCAGGTCGCCGACGATGCAGACATGGCGCATCAGCTGCGGTTGTTCGGCGCAAGCCTTGATGATGATTTCCGGGCCAATGCCGGCGGGATCGCCCATGCTCAGGGCCAGCAGTTGTGTCGTCATGCCGGATTGTCGATATCGATGTGAATATGTTCCAGCTGGCAGCGGCGGGCGATTTCGGCACCTAGTGCCTGCACGCCGTAGCGCTCCGTCGCATGGTGACCACAGGCCAGGAAGGCGGCTTCGCATTCACGCGCGTAATGCGGTTGCGGCTCGGACATTTCACCGGTGAGGTAGGCATCGGCACCAGCCTCGAGTGCGGCCTCGAACTGGCCCTGGGCACCACCGGTACACCAGGCGATGGTGCGCACCGGACGACCGGCCGGCAAGCCATCAGCCAGTTGCACGGATCGACCCAGCCGCGCACTGACATGATCGGCCAGTGCCTGGGCACTGGCAAACTCGCCCTGCTCCGGCTGGCCGATGCTGATCAGGTTCTGCTCGCCAAACTGGCGCTGCGTGACCAGACCGAGCTGGCGCG
>JAAYCV010000004.1 GCA_012729605.1 Ramlibacter sp.
AAGGCGCATAAGCCTGCAGACAGCACAAGAAATGCCCCGCAACACCAGTTGCGGGGCATTTGTCATTGGCGGCAGGCGCTTGTCAATCTGCCTGCGACATCACTTCTCGGCGTCCGGTGCCACGCCGCCGGTCGCCGCATGGTTGCGCGCACGGTGGGCCGGCGTGTATTGGCCGCCCTTCTGTTGTACCAGCGACTGGTCTTCCACATCCTGGAACTGCGTCAGTACCTCGTTGGGTGAGCGCATGATCAGGATCCAGGTGATCAGGCTGGCGATGATGACGGCCACCGGACCGGCAATCACCATCCACACGATGGGATATTTCCACCAGACCCGGCCGTCTTCCGGGTGCGGCTGACGGTTCGGATCCTGGGAAGGGCTAGGGTTTTGCGGGGCTTGGCTCACGATAGTCTGCATCTGTCTGGTTAACGGTTGGGAACAAAGAAGGCCGCCTTTTCAGACACCGTGTCGCCACTCACGAATTCCTTCACGTCGAAGTAGATCTCGTGCGAGCCCGGCTCCATGCTGCCGTGCTGGATACGTACGCTCACGGCCTGCTGCGTCACCTGGGCCGGCGCCACCTTGAAGGTGCTGCCGCTGGCCACCAGCGCGCCCGGAATGCCGTGTACGCGCACTTCGTAGTCCTGCTCACGCTCGGTCGTGTTCATCACGCGCAGCGTATAGACGTTCTCGATCTTGCCGCCATCCACCATGCGCGCCATCACGCCACGGTCACGGATCACGTCCACGCGCATCGACGAACGCATGGTCAGGCTGACCACCAGCGCTGCCGCAATCGCCAGCAGGATGGTGGTGTAGACCAGCACGCGCGGACGACGCACACGCTCCCAGACCTGGCTGACATTCCATTTGTTGTCCATGGCATTTTGCGTGTAGTACTTGATCAGGCCACGCGGGTAGCCGACCTTGTCCATCACTTCGTCACAGGCATCGACACAGACACCGCAGCCTATGCACTCATACTGCAGGCCATCGCGGATATCGATGCCAGTCGGGCAGACTTGCACGCACATCTTGCAGTCGATACAGTCGCCCATCGCTGCCACCTGCTTATCGCTCATCTTCTTGGAGCGTGCGCCGCGCGGTTCGCCACGCTCCTGGTCGTAGGTCACGATCAGGGTATCGGCGTCGAACATGGCACTCTGGAAGCGCGCATACGGGCACATGTACTTGCACACCTGCTCACGCATGAAGCCGGCGTTGCCGTACGTGGCAAAACCATAGAAGAAGATCCAGAAGGTTTCCCAGTTGCCCAGGTTCCAGACCATGAAGTTGCCCAGCAGCTCACGGATCGGAGAGAAATAGCCGACAAAGGTCAAGCCAGTCCACAGCGAAATCAGCAGCCAGATCACGTGCTTGCCACCGCGCTTGGCGATCTTTTCGCCATTCCAGGGATTCTTGTCGAGACGCAGTCGCGCGCTGCGGTCGCCTTCAATCTTGGCCTCGACCCAGAGGAAGATCTCGGTATAGACCGTCTGCGGACAGGCGTAGCCGCACCACAGGCGCCCTGCCACTGCCGTGAACAGGAACAGCGACAAGGCGGAAATGACCAGGATGCCAGTCAGGTAGATGAAGTCCTGCGGGTACAACACCAGCCCGAAGATGTAGAACTTGCGCGAGGCCAGATCGAACAACACGGCCTGGCGTTCGCCCCAGTTCAGCCAGGGCAGCCCGTAGAAGATGATCTGGGTGATCCAGACCAGCAGCCAGCGCAGGTTGGTGTAACGGCCCTTGCTGGATCGCGGGTGAATCGCCTTGGCCGATGCAAACAGCGAACCACCTGTGGCGGCATTAGTGATGTTTTCGATCGGGATGATGCGTTTTTCTTGGCCCGAAGGCTTCTTCGGCTCTTGATCACTAGGGTCTTGAGACATGACTTGTCCTGTTCGTCCAGATAGTTTCACACAAGCTTATGTGAAATCACCATTGTAGTACTACACAAATGGAACTGCCATGCACCCTTGACAAGTGCATGGCAGTTTCCCTGTCAGTTGCCAAATACGGCGGTATCTGGCATGGCTGACTTATTGCTGGTTGTTGGAGAGGCCCCAGACATAGGCCGCCAGCAGACGAATCTGTTCGGGCGTGAACTTGCTGCCCTGTTCCGGCATGATGTTGGTCTTGCCTTCGTTGATCATGTTGATCACGTGTTGCTCGCCAAAGCCATGCAGCCAGATGTTGTCGGTCAGGTTCGGACCACCCACGGCCTGGCTACCCTTGCCATCGGCACCGTGGCAGGCTGCACAGACAGCAAACTTGGTCTTGCCCACAGCAGCCAGGGCAGGATCATGCGGCACGCCAGACAGGCTCAGCACGTAGTTGGCTACCGCCTTGACGTCTTCCGGCTTGCCACCCAGGGCTTGCGCCTGGGGCGGCATCACACCGGTACGGCCCTTGGTGATGGTGTGGATGATGTCATCCGGCTTGCCGCCCCACAGCCAGTCGTTGTCGGACAGGTTGGGGAAACCGTTGCCGCCCTTGGCGTCAGAGCCGTGGCACTGCGCGCAGTTGTTCAGGAACAGGCGCTGGCCCATGCCCTGGGCTTGCGGATCCTTGGCAATCTCTTCGACCGGCATGGTGGCGTACTTGGCGAACAGCGGCTCGACCTGGGCACGGCCACGTTCCATTTCCTGCTCGTACTGGCTGGCAGACGACCACTTCAGCGTACCGCTGAAGCCGCCCAGACCCGGATACAGGACTAGGTAGCCGACAGCGAACGCGATGGTGATCCAGAACAGGCCAACCCACCAGCGCGGCAGCGGGTTGTTGATCTCGCGCAGGTCGCCGTCCCAGACGTGACCGGTGGTCTTGTCTTCGGCGGTGGCAGCCTTGGCATTGGCACCGAACAGAAGCACTGCAATACAGAACACGACGCCAAAAACGACAATCGCAATCACATACAGTGACCAGAAGGAACTATTAAAGTCACTCATTTTGTTTCCTTGGTGGTGTGGTGTTGGGGAGGAGCAGCATCATCATGGGCAAACGGCAGCCCGGCAGCTTCATCAAAGCCGGACTTGTTCCGTCGGGAAAAAGCCCACCAGATGATGCCGATGAACACTACGAAGGCCAGCAGCGTGGCAAGACTTCGCATGGAGGTGATGTCCATGATGAAAGGCTCCTCGTCCTTGTCGTTGGTTATTGCAGCGCCACGTCGACGCGACGGGCCTGGCCGCCAGCGCCGGCATTGTTGTCAGCGGGCTTCTGCAGGCTCACCTGGTCTTCGGTCAGGCCAGCGGACAGCAGCAGGTCGCGGACGGCGAATGCACGTTCCTTGGCCAGCTCTTCGTTCTGGGCAGCGTTGCCGGTGGCATCGGTGTAACCGGTGATGACGGCCTTCTTGCCCGCCTTCACGCCAGCGATCACGTCAGCCAGGGCTTCGGTACCACCCTGGGCCACATCCTTCTTGCCGGTGGCAAAGAAGAACTGCACCACACCGTTCTCGACCTTCACGGCAGCCTCGTCGGCAGCCGCTGCTGCGGGAACCGGAGCTACAGCAGAGGCGTCAGCCTGGGGAGCTGCAGCGGGGGCCGGAGCAGCCGGGGCTGCGGCCGGAGCCGGCTGGGCAGCAGATTGCACGCTGCTCAGCTGGCCGGTACGTGCCAGGCCCAGGCTTTGCAGGTAGGCAATCACGGCTTCCATTTCGGTCTTGCCCTTGACGGCTTCCGGTGCACCGGCGATAGCCTCATCGGTGAACGGCACGCCGACGCGACGCAGCGCCGTCATGTGGGCAGAGATGGTGTTCTCGTTGACCGTGTTCTTGGCCAGCCAGGGGTAGGCAGGCATGTTGGACTCGGGCACCACATCACGCGGGTTGTACAAGTGCTGGTAGTGCCATTCGTCGCTGTAACGGCCGCCTACGCGTGCCAGGTCAGGACCGGTACGCTTGGAGCCCCACTGGAAGGGGTGATCCCACACCGATTCGCCAGCCACGGAGTAAGGACCGTAGCGCAGCGTTTCGGCACGGAACGGACGCACCATCTGGGAGTGGCAGTTGTAGCAGCCTTCACGCAGATAGATGTCACGGCCGGCCACCTGCAGGGCAGTCGGCGGCTTCATGTTCTCGAGCGGCTGGGTCGTGGTCTTCTGGAAGAACAGTGGAACGATTTCCACCAGACCACCGAAGGCCACCACAAGCAGCACCAGGACGATCAGCAGGAAGCTGTTGGTTTCGACTTTTTCGTGGCTCAGGCGGCCACTGGTTGGATGATTAGCCATTTGTTTTCTCAGCTCCTCGGGCTTCAGGCATGTGCATGCGTCACGGCAGGGATCTGTGTAGTCACAGAGCGACCCTGGCTAGCAGTCATGATGGTGTTCCACAGCATGACGATCATGCCACCCAGGTAGAGCACGCCACCCAGCAGGCGGATTGCATAGAAGGGGAAGGTCGCCTTCACGCTTTCCACGAAGGTGTAGGTCAGCGTACCGTCGGCGTTGATCGCGCGCCACATCAGGCCCTGCATCACGCCGGCAATCCACATGGCTGCGATGTACAGCACGATACCGATGGTGGCGGTCCAGAAGTGGACTTCGATCGCCTTGACGCTGTACATCTCCTTCTTGCCGAACAGGCGCGGGATCATGTAGTACATCGAACCCATGGTGATCAGGCCCACCCAGCCCAGTGCGCCGGAGTGCACGTGACCAACCGTCCAGTCGGTGTAGTGGGACAGTGCGTTCACGGTCTTGATGGACATCATCGGGCCTTCGAACGTGGACATGCCATAGAAGGACAGGGACACGATCAGGAAGCGCAGGATGGGATCATCACGCAGCTTGTGCCAGGCACCGGACAGGGTCATGATGCCGTTGATCATGCCGCCCCAGCTGGGTGCCAGCAGGATCAGGGAGAACACCATGCCGACGGACTGGGTCCAGTCAGGCAGTGCGGTGTAGTGCAGGTGGTGCGGCCCCGCCCACATGTAGGTGAAGATCAGCGCCCAGAAGTGCACGATGGACAGGCGGTAGGAATACACCGGACGGCCAGCCTGCTTCGGAACGAAGTAGTACATCATGCCCAGGAAGCCGGTGGTCAGCAGGAAGCCCACTGCGTTGTGGCCGTACCACCATTGCACCATGGCATCCTGCACGCCTGCGTAGGCAGAGTAGGACTTCATGAGGCCGGCAGGCATTTCGGCGCTGTTCACCAGGTGCAGCAGGGCAATCGTCAGGATGAAGCCACCGTAGAACCAGTTGGCCACATAGATGTGACGCACCTTGCGCGTTGCCAGCGTACCGAAGAACACCACGGCGTACGCCACCCAGACCAGCGTGATCAGGATGTCGATCGGCCATTCGAGTTCAGCGTATTCCTTGCCGGTGGTGAAGCCCAGCGGCAGGGAGACGGCGGCAGCCACGATCACCAGTTGCCAGCCCCAGAAGGTGAAGGCAGCGAGCTTGTCCGAGAACAGTCGCACCTGGCAGGTACGCTGTACCACGTAGTAGGACGTGCCGATCAGGCCGGAGCAGCCGAATGCGAAGATCACTGCGTTGGTGTGCAGCGGGCGCAGACGGCCATAGGACAGCCACGGAATGCCAAAGTTGAGCTCAGGCCAGGTCAGCTGGGCAGCGATGATCACGCCCACCAGCATCCCGACCACGCCCCAGACGACGGTCATGATGGCGAACTGGCGTACAACCTTGTCGTTGTACGTGTTCGCCTGAGTATTGGAGAAACTCATTTTCACCTCTTTTATAAAAAACGCAGCAAGCGTAATCTTAAACGCAAATCACAAGTTGATACATCTCAATCCTGCTTGAAAATGCGCTGACCTTCTGCTTCGGTGTCCTCGAACTGTCCGGTGTAGATCGCCCACCACAGTCCGGCGATGATGAACAGCACCAGAACGACTGAGAGCGGAATCAGCAGAAAAAGAATATCCAAACGCTCACTCCTTTCCTTGATCCAGCCTGCGCACCAGGCGCATGGCATTCATGACAACCAGCAGCGAGCTGAGAGCCATGCCCAAACCGGCCAGCCAGGCGGGCACCAGGCCCATCATGGCAAGCGGAATTCCGGTCAGATTGTACGCCGCGGACCATGCCAAATTCTGTCGCACGACTTTCATCGTGTCACATGCGAGACGATAGCTGCCGGCAACCGCCTGCAGACTGCTGCCGAGAATGACGAAATCGGACTGCGCCTGGGCCAGCGGTACCGCCTTGCCCAGGGCAAAAGAAACGTGCGCACCGGCCAGTACCGGGCCATCATTGATGCCATCACCGACCATGGCGACGAAGTGGCCCTTGGCCTGTTCGGCACGCAGCACATCGAGCTTGTCGGAGGCGGTACAGCCGCCCATGGCGTGGTCGATGCCAAGCTGGCCGGCAATGCGCTGCACCGCCTGCGGGCGGTCGCCCGACAGCACCTGCAGGCGCAGGCCGGCGGTGCGCAGGGTATCCACCGCCTGCTGCGCATCGGCACGCAAATCCTCGCGCAACACGAAGGTGGCCAGCCAGCCCTGCCCGTCGCTCAGGTTGCAATGCAGGGTATCGGGCGGCAAGTCGGTGATCAGCTGCGGGCTGACCTGGCAGAAGGAGTCGGAGCCCAGGCGCAATGCCTGTTCCGGCACGGCGGCCGTGGCATCGGTTACCGTGGCCTGCACGCCCTTGCCGGCAATTTCGCGCACATCGTGCACCAGCCAGCGCTGTTCCAGCAGCGCTTCGCCCTGCAGGCCGGCGGCATCCACCAGGGCGCGTGACACCGGGTGCAGCGAGTGGCGGCCCAGTGCGCCAGCCAGCTGCAGCGCCTGCTGTTCATCCACGCCGGGGCGCACCAGGATGCGCTCCAGCGCGATCGTGTCGGACGTCAGGGTGCCAGTCTTGTCGAAGACGACGGTATCGATCTGGGACAGGGATTCCAGCGCCTGCAGGCGGCGCACCAGCACGCCATGGCGCGCCAAGCCACCGGCAGCGGCCAGCATGGCCGCCGGCGTGGCCAGCGACAGCGCGCACGGGCAGGTCACGATCAGCACCGCTACTGCCGTCATCACGGCAAAGGCCGGATCTCGCGGCCACCACCAGACTGCGGTCAGGAGGGCTGCCAGCAGCACGACGATCAGGAAGGGCTTGGCAAAACGGTCGGCATAGACGGCCAGCCGCGGCTTGTCGACCGAGGCCTGCTCCATCATGGTGACGATTTGCGCGTAACGGGTGTTGACGCCCAGACGGTCGATGCGGATCTCGACCGGGGACTGGATGTTGTGGCTGCCGGCGATGACGGCGGTGCCCTGCTCGCGTCGCAGCGGGCGCGATTCGCCGGTCAGTAGCGCCTCGTCGACCATGGTGCGGCCATCGACCACGGTGCCATCGCCCGGAAAGGCTTCGCCCGGAAGTACGCGCACCAGATCACCGACCTTGAGGCGGCGCAGCGTGACGCGCTCGAACACGCCCTTCTTGTTGCGGCGCTCCACGCTTTCGGGCAGGCGGTTCATCAGCGCTTCAAGCGCGCCGGCAGTACGGTCACGCGAACGCGACTCGAGCCAGCGCCCGGTGAGCAGGAAGAAGGCAAACATGGTCAGCGAGTCGTAATAGACCTCGTTGCCGAACATGCCTTGCGGATCAAAGGTGCCAAGCGAGCTGACGATGAAGGTGATCAGCATGCCCAGTGCCACCGGCAGGTCCATGCTGACGCGGCGGTGGCGGATATCGTTGAGGGCGTTGCGGAAAAAGGGCTTGCAGGAGAAGATCACCACCGGCAGCGAAATCACCCAACTGGCCCAGCGCAGCAGGTACAGCGACTGCGTAGAGATGTCCTTGCTGACATATTCGGGCCACGCATACATCATGACCTGCATCATGGCAATGCCGGCCACACCCCACTGCCAGACCAGATGGCGCTGCTCCTGGCGACGGCGCGTGCTGGCGAAGGCATCGTGCGCCGGCACGGCGCGGTAGCCAGCCGCCTGCACGGCACGCATCCACTGGGATGGCTTGACCTGGTCATCCTGCCAGACCACGCGGGCGCGGTGGCTGCCCGGGCTGACCTGGGCATCCTGCACGCCGGGGACGGATTTCAGCGCATCCTCGATCGTGAGGGCGCAGGCAGCGCAGTGCATGCCCTCGATCGCGACATTCGACTCCCAGGCATGCACATTGGCATCGCCGGCAGGCCGACGGCTGAACTCGGACCACTCATCGGGGTCGTCCAGCATCTCGATCTGGGTCGAAGATGGAATGGCGGAGGCAATGGACATGACGCTACCAACTCATCCGCCCGTCTGGCGGAGTACTGCTACAGAACTCCGGATTGTAAGGAGGGCTGTCAGTTTGTGCGCAAGTTTTACAAAATGGCCTACTGATATCCTCAGAAGCGCGCTGGCCGCTTGTCGATGAAGGCGGCGATACCTTCGCGATGCTCCGGGCTGTCGGCATAGTCGTAGGCCGTGGCGCATTGTGCGTCCAGCATGGGCTCGGCGGCCTGCATCCAGGTACGCATCATCTGCTTGTGCATGCGTGCCGCTGCCGGCGACAGGCGCATGACGCGCGCCACGGTCTGCTGTACGTCGTCCTTGAGCGCGCTGCCATCGGCATGCAGGCGCGTCAGGAAGCCACGCTGCAGCATGGCATCGGCATCGTAGAGGCCAGCTTCCAGCAGCATGGAGCGGGCCACGGTGGGGCCGAGCACCTGGGCCACCAATGCCGCTTCGCGCGGTGCCATCGGGAAGCCGAGCTTGCCGATCGGTGCGCCATAACGGCTGCCCTGCGTTGCCAGGCGGATATCGCAGCAGCTGGCGATCTCGACACCGGCGCCCATGCAGTTGCCTTCGATCGCGGCGATTACCGGCGCGTCACAGGCCAGCATCGCCGACAGGCCGCCCCAGACCTCGTTCTCGTGGAAATGGCGCAGGCTGTCGGTCTCGAAGCGGAATCCGGAATACTCGGAAATATCGCCGCCGGCACAAAAGTGCCCTTCTGCGCCCTGGATCACCACGCAGCGTAACGGATCAGCGGCCAGCGCCTCCTGCTGCAGGCGCAGGAAGACCTCGCGCAGCTGCACCCACATGCTGCGTGACATGGCGTTGAACTTGCCCTGATGGCGCAGCGTGACCACGGCATGGCGTGCGCCTGCGGTCTCCTCGACCAGCAGCAGTACCTCGGCCATGTCAGACTCCCGGGCGCGCGTAATGGCGATCCGACCAGAGCCAGAGCGCCATGCCGCCCAGGATCATGGGAATACACAACCACTGGCCCATGCTCAGGCCCATGGACAGCAGGCCGAGGAAATCGTCGGGCTCGCGGAAATATTCGGCGATGAAGCGGAATACGCCGTAACCCAACAGGAACAGCGCCGCTACCTGCCCCGGCTTGCGCTCCTTGCGTGCGTACAGCCAGAGGATGATGAACAGCAGCAGACCTTCGAGCAGGAACTGGTAGAGCTGCGAGGGGTGGCGCGCGATCATGCTGCCACTTTGCGGGAACA
>JAAYCV010000144.1 GCA_012729605.1 Ramlibacter sp.
GCCGTGATGTAGCCACCCATGCCGATCACGACATCGGGCTGCACGCGGTCGATCACCGCGCGGCTGGCGCGGATCGCGCGTGCCAGGTTGAACGGCAGGCGCAGCAGCGTGCCCAGGCCCTTGCCGCGCACGCCACCAAACTCCACCGGTTCGAAGGCAAAGCCGCGCGCCGGCACCTTGTCGCTTTCCATGCTGTCCGGCTTGCCCAGCCAGTGCACATTCCAGCCGCGCGCACGCAGCGCCTCCGCCACGGCCAGGCCCGGGAAGATGTGTCCGCCGGTGCCGCCGGCCATCACCAGCGCGGTCTTGCGTCCCTGTTCTTTCACAGGCTGCCCCCTTTCATCAGCATGCGGTTTTCATAATCGATGCGCAGCACCACGGCCAGCGCCACCAGATTCATCAGGATCGCCGAACCGCCATAGCTCATCAGCGGCAGCGTCAGGCCCTTGGTTGGCAGCGCGCCCAGGTTCACGCCGATATTGATCAGCGCCTGGAAACCGATCCAGATCGCCACGCCCTGCGCCAGCAGGCCGGCAAACACGCGATCCATCACGATCGCCTGGCGGCCGATGCGGATGATGCGGCGCGTCAGCCAGAAGAACAGCACGATCAGGATCACCAGGCCGACAAAGCCGAATTCCTCGCCGATCACGGCCAGCAGGAAGTCGGTATGCGCCTCGGGCAGCCAGTGCAGCTTCTCGACGCTGCCACCCAGGCCGACACCGCTGAATTCGCCACGGCCGATCGCGATCAGCGCGTGCGACAACTGGTAGCCCTTGCCCAGCGCATGTTCCTCGCTGAACGGATCCAGATAGGCGAACACGCGCTCGCGACGCCAGGGCGAGGAGGCGATGATCAGGCCGAACATGCCGACCAGGATGCCGGCGATCAGGAAGAACATCCTGGCATTGACGCCGCCCAGGAACAGCACGCCCATGGCGATCACGGCGATCACCATGAAGGCGCCCATGTCGGGCTCCAGCATCAGCAGCACGCCGACGCCGCCTGCGGCAATCGCCATCGGCATCACCGCGTGCACGAAGCGCTTGATCTCGCCCATGTTGCGCTCGCGCTCCTGGACGTCCATCTTGCGGCGGATGTAGTCGGCGGCGTAGATCGCCATGGCCAGCTTGGCCAGCTCGGACGGCTGGAAGTTCATGATGCCGAGCGAGATCCAGCGGCGCGCACCATTCACGCCCTTGCCGATACCCGGGATCAGCACCGCGATCAGCAACGCAATCGCGCCAAGGAACAACCAGGGTGCCCACTTTTCCCAGGTGCTGATCGGCACCTGGAACGCCAGGATGGCCACGGCCGTACCGATCACGATCGAGATGCAGTGGCGCAGCACGAAGTGGTATTCGGCGTAGTTGGCAAAGCGCGGGTTGTCGGACATGGCGATCGAGGCCGAGTAGACCATCACCAGGCCCCACAGCACCAGCGCCGCCACGACCCAGATCAGGGCCTGGTCGACGATCTGCAGGTTGATCGGCTGCTGCGACACGCGGGCGCGCGAGCCGGGCATGCGCACCGGCACGCTGTCCTCGGCCTGGCGACCCCAGGGCAGACGATCCTTCCA
>JAAYCV010000145.1 GCA_012729605.1 Ramlibacter sp.
CATATCGATCTGGGGCTGGACCTGCAGCAGCCGGTCACGGTGCAGGCGCATGCGCTCTGGCTGCGCGAGCTGCTGGCCAACCTGATCGGCAATGCGCTGCACTACACGCCGGAAGGCGGCGAGATCACGCTGCGCTGTGGCATCCGCCAGCCGCCACGTCCACGCTGGCCGGCCAGTGGTGCCGATCGGGCCTTGCCACAGGCCTTTGTCGAAGTCGAGGACAACGGCCCCGGTATTGCGCCTGACCATCGTGAGCAGGTGTTCGAGCGCTTCTACCGCATGCCCGGCACCAAGGGCGAGGGCACCGGCCTGGGGCTGGCGATTGCACGCGAAATCGCGCACCGCCACCAGAGCCAGCTGATCCTGTCTGATGGCGTGCCGCATGCCGATGGCCAGGGCTGTGGCCTGCGCGTGACGCTGCTGCTGGCGCCGCAACTGCTGCTGCAACCCGGCAGTGCGCCATCGCCCTGGCGCAGCAGCGCCGTCAGGGACGCTCCCGCACCCGACGTCTCGCTCTGAAGTAGCCTGATCCCTGGAACTGGTGTTATGGGTATGCACCAGTATCTGCACGCACGTTCGGACGTTACCATGCGAGCATCCGGGCCTTGTTACGCTTGTCATCCAGGCGACGCTTATCGGGATTTACCCGGAATCTTTCCCGTTTTATTGAAAAAATAGAACGACCGTTCGATATATTTTGCTATAGTCCGCACCATGTCTGCCACCACCAGCCCATCCTCCGCCAACGCCCCTGCCGGCAAGGGTCGCCGCAACCTGCACAAGGGACAGCACACGCGTGCCGTCCTGCTGGATGCTGGTCTGGGGCTGGCCAGCCGTTTCGGGCTGGAGGGTATCACCATTGGTGCCCTGGCCGACATCGTCAGCATGAGCAAGTCCGGCGTGTTTGCCCATTTCGGCTCGCGTGAAGACCTGCAGATTGCCATCATTGACGAGTACTACCAGCGTTTCGAGCGCGAGGTGTTCCACCCGGCGCTGGCGCAGCCGCGCGGCCTGCCGCGCCTGCGCGCCATGTTCGAAAACTGGATTCGCCGTGTCACCGAAGAGGAAGTCCACTCGGGCTGCATCTTCATCAGTGGCGCGGTCGAATACGACGACCGGGAAGGCCCGGTCAGCGACGCCCTGCGCAAGGCGATCCAGACCTGGATGGCAGCGCTGGAGCGGGCCGTGGAGCAGGCGCGTGCGGAAGGGCATCTCGAGCCCGGCACCGATGCCCACCAGATGATTTTCGAGATCCACGGACTGATCCTGTCCGTGCACTACGAGGCGCGCTTCCTGCACAAGCCGCAGGCGATCGAACGCATCCATACCAGCTTCGAGCGCGTGCTCTCGTTTTACAAGACCCCGTCCGGCAGCACGCCGGGCGCTTCCTGAACCCCCGCCAAACCTTGTGCGGCCCGAGCCGCCGGCAATAACCTAGGAGACGTTTCATGCCCAGCTACACCCCGCCGCTGCGCGACATGCAGTTCGTGCTGCACGAAGTGTTCGATGTGACCAGCGCTTTCAGCCAGATGCCGGCCCATGCCGATGTGGATCGCGCCACCATCGACGCGATCCTGGAAGAGGGCGGCAAGTTCGCCGCCGAGGTGATCCAGCCGCTGAACGTCAGCGGTGATACCGAGGGCTGCACGCTGGACAAGAGCACGCACGAGGTGACCCCGCCCAAGGGCTACAAGGAAGCCTACCAGCAGTACATCGAAGGCGGCTGGCCGGCGCTGAGCTGCGATCCCGAGTTTGGTGGCCAGGGCCTGCCCGCCACCATCAACGGCTGCTTCTACGAAATGCTGAACGCTGCCAACCAGGCCTGGACCATGTACCCCGGCCTGAGCCATGGCGCCTACGAGGCCCTGGTGGCTCACGGCACCGACTGGCAGAAGAAGGTCTATCTGCCCAAGCTGGTGAGCGGTGAATGGACCGGCACCATGTGCCTGACCGAGCCGCACTGCGGTACCGACCTGGGCCTGCTGCGCAGCAAGGCCGAGCCGGACGGCGACAGTTACCTGATCAGCGGCGAGAAGATCTTCATCAGCGCCGGCGAGCACAACATGGTGGACAACATCGTGCACCTGGTGCTGGCACGCCTGCCTGACGCACCGGCCGGCAGCAAGGGCATCAGCCTGTTTGCCGTGCCCAAGTTCAATGTCGATGCCGACGGCAACATTGGCGAGCGCAACGGCATCTACTGCGGTGGCCTCGAGCACAAGATGGGTATCCACTCCAACGCCACCGCCCAGCTGGTGCTGGACAAGGCGCGCGGCACCCTGATCGGCCAGCCGAACAAGGGCCTGCAGGCGATGTTCGTGATGATGAACGCCGCCCGCCTGGGCGTCGGCAACCAGTCGCTCGGCCTGACCGAAGTGGCCTATCAGAACGCGCTGGCCTACGCCAAGGAACGCCTGCAGATGCGCAGCCTGTCCGGCGTCAAGGCCAAGGACAAGCCGGCCGATCCGATCATCGTGCACCCGGACGTGCGCCGCATGCTGCTGACGGCCAAGGCCTATGCCGAAGGCGGTCGCGCGCTGAGCGTCTACGCCGGCCTGCTGCTGGACAAGGAACACAACCACCCTGACGAGCAGGTGCGCAAGGAATCCGGCGAGATCCTGGCGCTGCTGACCCCGATCGTGAAGGCCTTCCTGACCGAAAACGGCTTCAAGGCCACGGTCGAGTGCCAGCAGGTGTTTGGTGGCCACGGCTACATCAAGGAATGGGGCATGGAGCAGTTCGTGCGCGATGCCCGCATCAACATGATTTACGAAGGCACCAACACGGTGCAGGCGCTGGACCTGCTGGGCCGCAAGGTGCTGGGCAACCAGGGTGCCACGCTGAAAAAGTTCGGCAAGGAAATCGCCGCCTTCATCGCCGCCGAAGGCGTGAACGAGCAGATGGCCGAATTCATCAACCCGCTGGCGATGCTGGCCGACCAGATGACCAAGTTCACCACCGAACTCGGCTTCCGCGGCTTCCAGAACCCGGATGAAGTCGGCGCTGCCGCCTTCGACTACATGAAGGTCGCCGGCCATCTGGTGTTTGCCTACATGTTCGCCCGCATGGCGCAAGTGGCGCAGCAGAAGATCGCCGAAGGCAGCAATGACCCGTTCTACCTGGGCAAGCTGCAGACCGCGCGCTTCTACTTTGCCAAGCTGTTCCCCGAAACCCTGACGCTGATGAAGACGGCGCGCAACGGTGTCAAGGTCCTGCTGGACACCGACGCTGCCCTGGCCTGATTCCACAACCCCACCTGACGAGGAGACAATCCCATGAACAAGCAACTGAGCATCCTGGGTCTGGGCCTGCTGATGGCGGGCAGCACGCTGGCTGCCGACATGAGCCCGGTAGGTACCTGGCGCAGCATCGACGACGCGACTGGCCAGGCCAAGGCGCAGATCGTCATCAGCGAGCGCGGCGGTGCCTTGAACGGCCGCATCGAGAAACTGCTGCGCAAGGGCGCCGATCCGGCCGCCGTCTGCGACAAGTGTTCCGATGACCGCAAGGGCAAGCCGATGGTCGGCCTGGAAATCATCCGTGGTGCCAAGAAGGTGGACGGCAAGGACGTCTGGGAGGGCGGCAAGATTCTCGATCCCGAGAGCGGCCGCAACTACACCCTGCGCCTGACGCCGGTCGCCAACGGCAGCAAGCTGGAAGTGCGCGGTTCTGTCATGGGCATTGGCCGCACCCAGACCTGGGTCCGCGTGCAGTAAGCACATCCTCTCCAACCCGGCTGGCCTGCGGGCCAGCCCTGCATAGAGACCACCATGTCCCGATTCCAAGTGAAGAAAGTCGCCGTGCTGGGCGCTGGCGTCATGGGTGCGCAGATTGCCGCGCATCTGGTGAACGTCAAGGTGCCGGTCGTACTGTTCGACCTGCCGGCGAAAGAAGGCCCGAAGAGCGGTATCGCGCTCAAGGCCATCGACAACCTGAAAAAGCTCAAGCCCTCGCCGCTGGGCACCACGCGTGACGCCGAGCTGATCCAGCCGGCCAACTACGAAGAACACCTGCATCTGCTCAAGGAGTGCGATCTGGTGATCGAGGCCATTGCCGAGCGCATGGACTGGAAATCCGATCTGTACCACAAGATCGCTGCCCACGTGGCACCGCACGCCATCCTGGCCTCCAACACCTCCGGCCTGAGCATCACCAGGCTCAGCGAAGCGCTGCCCGAGCAGCTGCGCCCGCGCTTCTGCGGCATCCACTTCTTCAACCCGCCGCGCTACATGTACCTGGTGGAGCTGATTGCCACGCCGGCAACGCAGCCGCAGATCCTGGATGACCTCGAAACCTTTGCCGTCAGCGTGCTGGGCAAGGGCGTGGTGCGCGCCAAGGATACGCCGAACTTCATCGCCAACCGCATCGGCATTGCCGGCATGCTGGCGACCATGGTCGAAGCCGACAAGTTCGGCCTGACTTTCGATGTGGTCGATGACCTGACCGGCAAGAAGCTGGGCCGTGCCAGCTCCGG
>JAAYCV010000146.1 GCA_012729605.1 Ramlibacter sp.
CGCCGGACTTCTCGCGCTTGTACAGTCCCTTGAGATGACCGGCAATGGAATGCCAATCCAGCAGCTCGTGCAGCTTCATGCTCGGGCTGTCCTGTACCAGTGGCCTGGCACCCATCAGAAAGAAACTGCCCATCGGCGATCATCCTCCTGGCAGACATTGGAACACAGCTAGGTGGGGTTCTGAGGGGAGGTTATGCAGCGGTCTTAATCAGGGAATTCATCTCCGTTGGACAAAAGAATAAGAAGGAAGCTGGAAATAAAAAGAACGAACGTGTGTCAATCGGATTATAAAAATACCTGAAACTGGGTATTTGGCGTTTTCCATCCGCATCGCCGGACATGCGGATCACCCGTGCTTGCGCCAGCCAGGCGTCAAGGCTCAAGCCGCACCGGAACCGTCAGCCGGTAACCCTGTCCACGCACCGACTTGACGCACTGCTCCACGCCCAGTTCTTCCTGCACCTTCTGGCGCAGGCGCGTCATCAGCACCGCCAGCCGCTGCCGGGTCTGGCCCTGGCCATCCTCATCCGGATATAGCAATTCACACAAGGGCGTATAGCCCAGTTCCTGCCCGGACGTGCCCACCAGCAATCGCAACACCCGGTACTCGCTATTCGTCAGCGTCACGGAGCGTCCGTCCGCATGGCTCAGGCGCAGCAGGTTCTCGCTCAGCTTGAGCAGGGCATCCTCTCTCGGGCGGATACGGCACGACAGGTTGAACAGCACCGACTCCAGCTCGCCCACGTGGGTCGGCTTGGTCAGATAGACATCGGCACCACTGCCGTAACCCAGCGCACGATCGGCCTGGTCGCCACGCGCCGTCAGCATGATGATGCCGATATGGGGAAAGGCCTTGCGAATGCGTCGCGTGATGCTAATACCGTCTTCCTGCGGCAGGTTCAGGTCCAGCACCAGCACGTCCGCCGGCTGTACCAGCATCGCTGCGTCCAGCTCGCGTCCGCTGCTGACGCCACGCACATGCCAATCGGGACTGCTCAGGTAATCCACCAGCTCGTCACGCAGGAGCCGATGGTCTTCCACAACAATGATTTCCAGTACGTCAGGCATGATTCAAGCACGAAGCTCCCGGCCTGCTACTGACAGGCCATTACCCAGGATGGGACCAGATACCGAATGGCAAAATCCGGAATGGCTACAGGGAGAGTCACCGTGGCCAGCCGCTTCCATGTCGAAACGTCATTCCACGGAGCAAGCATGCCACTTGCAGCAGATAATCAATGTACACTCCATGCTACATGACAAGCTGCAAATACAAGGCCGGCACAACCAAATATCTGGTTCAAACACCTCCCCTATTCTTTATTAAACAATGAATCGTGTCACGGCGCATCCCCGTACGCGGTGATTTTTACGTGTTTATTGCATGGCGCCGATTTTTATCTCTTGACCTGCATCCATGCGTGGCACAGGAAACGGAGGCGCGCCAGCCCCTCAACCCGGCAAGCACAGCTCAAACACCACCTCGTCCAGCTCTCCCTGATAGACGATGTCACCGCCCATGGCCAACGCCACATGGCGCACCCAGTACAGTCCCAGTCCGGTACCCGTGTGCTGGTGCGACTGTTCGCCGCGGTAATACTTGCTGAACAGCCGCGTCGCATCCGGCATATGCCCTTCCGCCACCCGGTTGCAGACGCGCAGGCGAAATCCCCTGGCCTCGGCCCGATCCGTCCAGGGCTGCAGATAGACGCACACCCGGCTATCCGGCTCGCTATAGGCCAGCGCGTTTTCCAGCAGGTTGACCATCATCATGCGCAGCAAGTCCGGATCGGTCTCTACCGCCTGTGTCAGACCGGACTCCAGATGCACGCGCTGCGGTTGCGAGCAGGCTGCCACCACCTGTTCCAGCAAGGCCTGCACATCACAGCTTTCTTGCGCCATCTGCCAGGCACCGGTTTCCATGCGGTCGGCATGGCGCACCTTGTCCAGCACCATGTTCATCGCATCAATCGCGCAATGGATACGCTGCAGCCGCCCTGCCACCAGCGACGGCATGTCCGGCATGCCCTTGGCCAGCGCCAGCGTCCCGAGCCGGATCGCGGACAGCGGCGTCTTCAGTTCGTGCAGCAACATGCCCAGCAGGCCATCCATTTCCTCGCGGCGCGCCGTTTCCCACTGCAGCTCCTGCTCCATGCGCTCGGCACGCATGCGCATCATCAGCGCCGCACGCAAGGCCAGGTGATCCCGCCGCCACTGCAGCAGGAACTGCGTCAAGCCCATCAGCAAGCACAGCACCAGCTCCGGATACAGCATCGACAGGCTGACATCCGTCAAGGGCAGCCAACCCAGCCAGCTCAGCTCCAGATACAGCACCATCAGGGTTTGCGCCAGGAACACGCAGACCAGCAAAAGACGCAGATACGCATCGCCAAAACGCACGAACCAGATGCCCAGCAGCCCCCAGAATCCATACAGGATGATCATGGCCACGTGCACAATCCAGGCCTCACGCGCATAACCCAGCCACACCGCCAGCAACAGCAGCGGTGCCAGCGTCAGATACAGCCGGTTCGGCCAGACCGTCCAGCCCGGTGCCCGGTACAGGCGGAACAAGCGCAGGAAATACCAGTACATCAGGGCCATGTAACCAATATTGGCCGTATCCTTCAGATAGCCCGACAGCTGCGGCTGCTCCTGAAATACATACTTGTCGAGCAGGCCCACCGTGCCGGCCACCAGTACCAGGGCAAACACCATGCCCGCTGCCGCAATCAGCCATTGCCGATCACGTGATGTCACCCAGTGCAGCAGGCTCAGCACCGCCAGCGTCAGCAGCAGGCCAATGCCAAAGCTGACCAGCAGGCTGCGCTGCATGTCCCGCTGCAGGCTCTCCGGGGCATGCAACACCTGCACCTTGAGCACCAGGTGTTGCGCACTCTCTATCCGGACATAGACGCGCAGGTTGTCAGGCCGGGTGCGATCCGGCAGCGCCACGGCAATATGCCCCTCGCTGCGTCCGCGATCGGCATAGGGCACCTGGGTACCCAGATTGACCTGCCGCCAGCCGCCCCAGTCAGGCAGAAAGACACGCACATCTTCCAGGTTGTGCGGCTCCAGCGTAAGTACCAGATCATGTGCCGCCATCGGCTCCACATCCACCCGCAACCAGACCACCGCACTGGTATGCCCGAGCGCCAGCACCGGCGGCATCGGCCTGAACGGCCACTGCTGCGCCTCCTGCAGCGACATCTCGCCAGTCTCATCCAGCAGGTAGCCACGGCTGGACACATGATCCGGCAGGCCACCGCTGGCATGGGCCAGATTCAGTGCCGCACAGCCCAGCCAGACCAGCAGGCCGGCCAACAGCCAGTGCCAGATCCGGATTGCTGCCGCCCTGCGACCTTGCTGCATGCCCTACCTCCTGTTCGCACGGAAACGCCTGTCGCTACACAGGTTCTGGTTACATTGTGCAACAGGGAGGCCGATCTGTCCCCCTCTACAGCCGATACGACACCAGCGACTCGCTGAAGTCGTCGTTGTGCAAGGGCTTGCCAGCCGGCGGAAAGGCGCGCTGCATGCAGTCGATGCGCGGACAGACCCGGCAACCCGGCCCGATTGGCGTGATCTCGCGTGGCTGCTGCAGATCCCAGCCGTCGGCATAGACCAGCTCATGCGCCTGCGACAGTTCGCAGCCGATGCCAAAGGCAAAGCGCTTGCGCGGCGCATGGAAGCTGCCACCGCCGCGCTGCACGCTGCGCGCAATACCAAAGTAGCGCGTGCCATCCGGCATTTCCGCCACCTGCGTCAGAATGCGTCCCGGCTGCACAAAGGCCTCGAACACATGCCACAGCGGACAGGTGCCGCCATGGCGCGCAAAATGCAGCGAGTTGGCACTCTGTCGCTTGGACACGTTGCCGGCCTGATCGACCCGGATCAGGTAGATCGGTACGCCGCGCGCACCACTGCGCTGCAGCGTGCTGAGCCGGTGGCAGATGCTTTCGAAACTCACGGCAAAGCGCCGCTGCAATGATTCCACGTCGTAGCGCGAGGCACGCGCCGCCTCCAGGAACGGCGTATACGGCAACAGCATGGCACCGGCAAAATAATGCGCCAGCCCCTGCCGCGCCAGCGTCAGCGTCTGTGCATCGCGCAACGCCGGATCCTCGATACAGGCCTGCTGCAACACATCGCCGTAAGCCAGGAACACCAGCTGCGTCGCCATCTGGAATGCCTGCTGCGCATCGCTGAGCGCCGGGTTCAGCTCCAGCCGCTTGCGCCGCGCATCGTAGCGGCGCAGCTCGTGCGAGCCCTGTTCGCTCGCCACCACCTCCACGCCATGCGCCTCCTTCAGGCGCGCGCGCAACACCAGCGCGCGCCGTCCCGGCTCCACGCCCCACTCCTGCGCCAGCTGTTCGGCCAGCCGATCCAGCCCGTCAAAATAGTTATCGTTGCGGTTGAAGAACTCGCGTGCCGCCTCGTGCGGAAACGGCGCCGTCGGCATCTGGCGCGAATCGCCATAAAAGCGCTCCACCAGCTGCTGCAGTTCATCCTGCAGGTGCAGCTGCTCCTGGTACAAGCGCACCAGCACCTCGGCCATGACCGGCACCGTGTGCACCATGCGGTCCAGGTCGGCCGGCGTCACGTGCTGCTCGCCGGCCAACCGCTGGTCGCGGAAGATGCTATCCAGCTCGCCCAGCAGACGCCGGCTGCGGTCTTCCGAGAAATCGCTCAGGTCCACCTGGAATACCTGCGCCAGCTTCAGCAGCACCGAGGCCGTCACCGGCCGCTGGTTGTTCTCCAGCTGGCAGATATAGCTGAACGACAACCCGAGCCGCTCGGCAAACGCCGTCTGCGACATCTGGTTCTTTTCACGCAGCCGGCGCAAGGCCGGCCCCATCAGCAGCTTGCGGCTCATGCAGGCACTCCGGTTCTTTCACAACATTTACAAGACCGGACCATTATCTGTGAAAGCCAACACAAGAACACACGAACTCTCCATAACTTGGTAGAAACCCGCAAAAGGATTGTGAAAGCTGTAAATACCATTCCTGTAAATTCTTTTTCCCCAGAGTCGAGGAGACACCCCATGAGCATCCCCCAGGTTCCGCTGCTGATCAACGGCGAATTTGTCCAGTCCAAGACCACCGAGTGGCGCGACGTTGTCAACCCTGCCACGCAGGAAGTCATCGCCCGCGTGCCGATGGCCACCCAGGAAGAACTGGATGCCGCAGTAGCTGCCGCCAAGGAAGCCTTCAAGACCTGGCGCTACACCCCCATCGGCACCCGCGCCCGCATCTTCCTGAAGTACCAGCAGCTGATCCGCGAAAACATCAAGGAAGTCGCCGCCATCCTGACGCGTGAACAGGGCAAGACCCTGCCCGACGCCGAAGGCGACGTGTTCCGCGGCCTGGAAGTGGTCGAGCACGCTGCCAACATCGGCACGCTGCAGATGGGCGAATTCGCCAACAACGTGGCCGGCGGTGTCGACACCTACACCATCCTGCAGCCGCTGGGCGTCTGCGCCGGCATCACGCCGTTCAACTTCCCGGCCATGATCCCGCTGTGGATGTTCCCCATGGCCATCGCCACCGGCAACACCTTCGTGCTGAAGCCCTCCGAGCAGGACCCGATGTCCACCATCCGTCTGGTCGAGCTGGCCATCGAAGCCGGCATCCCGGCTGGCGTGCTGAACGTGGTGCACGGCGGCGTTGACGTCGTCAACGGCATCTGCGACCACAAGGACATCAAGGCGATCAGCTTCGTCGGTTCCACCGGCGTCGGCACCCACGTCTACAACCGCGCCAGCCTGGCCGGCAAGCGTGTGCAGTGCATGATGGGCGCCAAGAACCACGCCATCGTGCTGCCCGACTGCAACAAGGAGCAGACCCTGAACGCCCTGGCCGGTGCCTCCTTCGGTGCCGCTGGCCAGCGTTGCATGGCGCTGCCGGTCGTGATCCTGGTCGGCGAAGCCCGCAACTGGGTGAACGAGATCGCCGAGCGCGCCAAGAGCCTGAAGGTCGGCAACGGTGCCACCCCCGGCGTGGACGTCGGCCCGCTGGTCAACAAGAGCGCCCGTGCCCGCGTCGACAACCTGATCGCCTCCGGCGTGGAACAGGGTGCCACCCTGGTGCTGGACGGCCGCAACCCGCAGCTGGACGGCGCGGAAGCCAACGGCAACTTCGTCGGCCCGACCCTGTTCACCGACGTCACCGTCGACATGGACATCTACAAGCAGGAAATCTTCGGCCCGGTGATGTGCGTGATGGGCGCCGAGACCCTGGAAGAAGCCATCCAGATCATCAACGACAACCCGAACGGCAACGGTACCGCCCTGTTCACCCAGAGCGGCGCTGCGGCGCACAAGTTCCAGGAAGAGATCGACGTCGGTCAGGTCGGCATCAACGTGCCGATTCCCGTGCCGGTCCCGCTGTTCTCCTTCACCGGTTCGCGCGCATCCAAGCTGGGCGACCTGGGCCCCTACGGCAAGCAGGTCATCACGTTCTACACGCAGACCAAGACCATCACCAAGCGCTGGTTCGACGAAGCCAACGCCGGTGGCGTGCACACCACCATCAGCCTGAAGTAAAAGGCAGTAGCAGGCCCTCGCGGCCTGTTATTCCCCCGGTGATCCGGTTCCCCGTAACTGGCTCCACCGGGGTTTTCGCCGGCTGCCACCACACCCACAAGCCGCCGCCGGCGTCCGCCCAGGAGACAGTCCCCATGTATTTCGATCTGACCGACGACCAGCAGCAATTCGTGGCTGCCGCCCGCGACTTTGCCGCCGGCGAACTGGCCCCCCACGCCGCGCAGTGGGATGCCGAACACACCTTCCCGCGCCAGGCCATCGCTACCGCCGGTGCACTCGGCTTCTGCGGCCTGTACGCCTCCGAAACATACGGCGGCCTCGGCCTGGCCCGTCTCGATGCCACCCTGGTGTTCGAGGAACTGGCTGCAGTCGATCCCTCCACCACCGCCTTCATCACCATCCACAACATGGCCACGTGGATGATCACCAGCTGGGCCAAGCCGGAAATCGCCGAGCAGTACGCTCCCGCGCTGACCGCCGGTGAACAGCTCGCCAGCTACTGCCTGACCGAACCCGGCGCCGGCAGCGATGCCGCCAGCCTGCGCACCACCGCCGTGCTGCAGGGCGACGAATACGTCATCAATGGCGAAAAGATGTTCATCTCCGGCGCTGGCAGCACCGATGTGCTGGTGCTGATGGCCCGCACCGGCGGCCCCGGTGCCGATGGCATCTCCGCCTTTCTGGTACCGGCCAACCTGCCCGGCATCCAGTACGGCAAGAACGAGGAAAAGCTCGGCTGGCTCAGCCAGCCCACGCGAGCCATCAGCTTCAGCGATGTGCGCATCCCGGCCAGCCACCTGCTCGGCCAGGAAGGCGAAGGCTTCAAGATCGCCATGAAGGGCCTGGATGGCGGCCGCATCAACATCGCCACCTGCTCCGTCGGCGGTGCCCAGGGCGCGCTCAATGCCGCCGCCCAGTACATGCAGGAACGCCAGCAGTTCGGCAAGCCGCTGGCTGCCTTCCAGGCGCTGCAGTTCAAGCTGGCCGATATGCAGACCGAACTGATCGCCGCGCGCCAGATGGTGCGTCTGGCCGCCTACAAGCTCGATACCCGCAGCAGCGATGCCAGCACCTACTGTGCCATGGCCAAGCGCTTTGCCACCGACGCCTGCTTCCAGGTCGTCAACGAGGCGCTGCAACTGCACGGCGGCTACGGCTACCTGCGCGAATTTCCGCTCGAGCGCCTGCTGCGCGACCTGCGCGTGCACCAGATCCTCGAAGGCACCAACGAAATCATGCGCGTCATCGTGGCGCGCCGCCTGCTCAGCGACCGTGGCCTCGACAGCCTGCGCTAAGCCCCCGATTTGACTTCATTGACAGACACACCCAGGAGACATTCATGAACATCGCATTCATCGGTATCGGCAACATGGGCGGCCCCATGGCCATCAACCTGCAGAAAGCCGGCCACACGGTCAAGGCATTTGACCTGTCCCAGGCCGCCTGCGACACGGTCAAGGCCGAAGGCGTCAGCATCGCCACCAGCGCCATCGACGCTGCCAGCACGGCCGACGTCGTCGTCAGCATGCTGCCCGCCAGCGCCCATGTCGAGGCCCTGTACCTCGGCAAGGACGGCCACCCCGGCCTGCTCGACATCCTGCCAGCCGGTGCGCTGATCATCGATTGCAGCACGATTGCAGCCGCCAGCGCCCAGAAAGTCGGCACTGCCGCCCAGGCCAAAGGCTACGACTTCATCGATGCCCCGGTCTCCGGCGGTACCGCCGGTGCCGCTGCCGGCACGCTGACCTTCATGGTCGGCGGCCCGGATCAGGCGCTCGAACGCGCCCGCCCGCTGCTGGAAAAAATGGGCGCCAACATCTTCCACGCTGGCGCCATCGGTGCCGGCCAGACCGCCAAGATCTGCAACAACATGCTGCTCGGCATCCTGATGGTCGGCACCAGCGAGGCCATGGCCCTGGGCCTGGCCAACGGCCTCGATCCGAAGGCGCTGGCCGAAATCATGCGCCGCAGTTCCGGCGGCAACTGGGCGCTCGAGAAATACAACCCGGTGCCGGGCGTGATGGACGGCACCCCGGCCGGCCGCGGCTACACTGGCGGCTTCGGCACCGACCTGATGCTGAAGGATCTGGGCCTGGCCCAGGAAAACGCCATGCACGTGCGCGCCAGCACGCCGCTGGGCGCCATGGCACGCAGCCTGTACGCAGCCCACAGCCTGTCCGGCAAGGGCGGCATGGACTTCTCCAGCATCATCCAGATGCTGCAAAAGGCCGACTAAGCCCGCGCAGGTTCCACACTGCGTGGCTGACACAAGGCTCCCGACCAGCTGGCGGGAGCCTTTTCCATCTTCGATGGGCGAGCCTGCAGGCACAAAAAAACCCACCCCGGCACTCCGGAATGGGTCTGGGCCTGTCAGGGGCAGGCATGGCTGGATTGGCGCGACTGGCGGGGATCGAACCCACGACCCTCGGCTTCGGAGGCCGATACTCTATCCACTGAGCTACAGTCGCCCCTGATGAACATGGTCTTGTTGACTTCCGTGCAACATCAAATGTGGCCAGATCAACAGGTTTACCATGCGCAACGGGCAATTGTAGGTGTTTTTTGCAAAAGCGTTGACTATAATTGCCTGTCACGATTCGTTTCGTTTTTTATCAGAACATCCAAGAGGACGTCATGAGCCAGATCGCACCAGATTCGTACGCCGCTTCCGAGGCGACCAAGAACCGTCAACTCGGCGTGGTCACTGCCATCACCTTTGGCGCCCTGCTGCTGCTGCTGGCCGTAGCCGTGTACTTCTCCACCTACGCCAAGCCTTCCTTCAACCCCAACAGCCCACAAGCCCAGGTTGCCGCTGCCCAGCGCATCCAGAAAGTCGGCTCGGTTGAACTCAAGCTGGCCCCGGCTGCCCGCGCCGTTCCCATGACCGGCGAAGAAGCCTACAAGTCCATCTGCATGTCCTGCCATGATGCAGGCGTAGCCGGCGCTCCCAAGCTGGGCGATAACGGCGCCTGGGGTCCGCGTATCGGCCAGGGTGTCGACACCCTGTTCAAGCACGCCATCGAAGGCTTCACCGGTACCCATGGCGTCATGCCGGCCAAGGGCGGCAACCCGGACCTGAGCGATGACGAAGTCAAGCGCGCCGTGGTCTACCTGGCCAACCACAGCGGTGGCAGCTTCGCCGAGCCGGCCGTAGCCGCTGCCAGCGGTGCTGCTGATGGCGCTTCCGGTGCCGCCTCTGCAGCCGCTGCCCCGGCCTCTGCTGCCTCCAACTGATCTTCCGGTCAGGCCCTGCGCCCACGCAAGGCCCGCCTGATCAACGAGCCGCTCTCCGGAGCGGCTTTTTCGTGCCTGAAAGTCGCTGACTGACAGGCCCAGGCTGCTTCAGATGCCGCTGGCCTGCGGGCTCGGCACGTAAGCGTACAGGCGCGGCAGTTCCGCCGCCTCCACCTCACGCAAGGGCCAGCAGCCCGCTTCCAGCGCATCCGCTGCCAACGTCATGTCCTGCGTATGCACCAGGCCCAGGCCGGCATCGGTCACCAGATACAGATGCCCATCGGCATCATGCAAGGCCTCGCTGACCTGCACCCGTCGGCCAGCATGCGTCCAGACCTGCCAGCCAGCCGCCTCCGGCTTCAGCCGCAGGATCCATGGCGTGCGTTCCAGCTCCACGAAGACGCGCTGTGGGCCGTTCTGGAAATACCAGCGCCCCTGCGCATCCGGTTCGTAGTTGCGCTCGATGAATTCGCGCAGCTTCTCCATCTGCACCCGGCTGCCCCGGCTCGCAGCGCTACTGCCCGGCCCGGCAAACGGTCCGGCCGCCTGCGCGGCCTCATCGCGCAGATACCAGTCACCACGCGCCCCCAGACCCAGCCAGCCGGCACACGCCGGTACATTCGGCCATTTGGCCATGGCCTGCTTGACGATATCGTCCATCCCGCCTCCTCCTGCAATTCTTTCCTATTGCCGTTTTCCTGCGTATTACGTCACGTAGTCTGACACGGCAAGCCGCCAGTTCTGCGTTATGCTTCGCCCATCATCCCCACTTTCCGCATGGAGAATCCTATGAAACGCTGGTTTCTGGTCCTGATGACCGTTCTTGGCCTGTTCAGCCTGTCCGGCTGTGGCTACAACCAATTCCAGTCCCTGGACGAAAAAGTCAAATCGTCCTGGAGCGAAGTGCTGAACCAGTACCAGCGTCGCGCCGACCTGGTGCCGAACATTGTCGCTACCGTCAAGGGCGAGGCCAACTTCGAGCAGGAAACGCTGACCCGCGTGATTGAGGCGCGCTCCCGTGCCACCTCGATCCAGGCCACGCCCGAGCTGATCAATGACCCGGAAGCCTTCAACAAGTTCCAGCAGGCCCAGGGCCAGCTGACCAGCGCGCTGTCGCGCCTGATGGTGGTGGCCGAGCAGTATCCGCAGCTCAAGGCCAACCAGGCTTTCCGTGACCTGCGCGTCACCCTGGAAGGTACGGAAAACCGCATCACCGTGGCCCGTAACGACTACATCCAGTCGGTACAGGAATACAACGTGCTGGCGCGCCAGTTCCCGACCAATCTGACCGCCATGATCTTCGGCTACAAGCCCAAGCCCAACTTCACCGTGACCAACGAGGCGGAAATCTCCCAGCCGCCGACGGTAGATTTCAACACCCAGCCGCAACCCCAGCGCCAGTAATCCTGCCTGAGTCCAACTGCCATGCCCGCAACTGCCATCTCCATGCCTGACACTCGCCGACTTCCGGCCGTACGTCAATGGCTGCTGATGCTGTTGCTGGCCTTGGTGGTGCTGCTGCCCAGCGCCTGGGCGCAACAGCTGCAGCCGATTCCGGCGCTCACCGCACGTGTCACTGACACCAGCGGCACCCTGTCCGCGGCCGACAAGGCATCACTCGAAGCCCGTCTGGCCGCCTTTGAACAGGACAAGGGCAGCCAGATCGTCATCCTGATGGTGCCTACCACCCAGCCGGAAGATATCGCTGCCTATGCGCTGCGCGTCGCCCGCGACTGGAAGGTGGGCCGTCGCGATGTCGGAGACGGCCTGCTGATCCTGGTCGCCAAGGATGACCGTCGCATGCGCATCGAGGTCTCGCGCGCGCTCGAAGGTGCCGTGCCGGATATCGCCGCGGCCGGCATCATCGATCAGGCCATGAAGCCGCGCTTTGCTGCCGGCGACTTTGCCGGTGGCCTCTCGGCTGCGGTGGAGCAGGTCATCGCACGCGTCAACGGTGAAGCCCTGCCCGCGCCCAACCCGCGTGGTCAGGCCGCACCCGACATGATCGACAACAGCATTGGCTGGATCGAGGCCCTGGTCATCGTCACCATGGTCGCCATGATTGGTGGTGCCCTGCTCAAGTCCATCCTCGGCCGTCCGCTTGGCTCCCTGGCCACTGGCGCTGCCACCGGTGGCATCATGTTCGCCATGACGGGCACGCTGGTCGCTGCCGGCATCGCCGGGCTGGTCGGCCTGCTAATTGCCCTGTTTGGCGGCAACGGCGGTGGTGGCAGGGGCGGTGGCGGTGGTGGCGGCTCCGGCCCGTCTGAAGCCCTGCGTCGCAGCAATGCGCGGCGGCGTGGCCCGGTCATCCTGCCCATGCCTGGTCCTGGCTGGGGCGGTGGCGGCGGCTTTGGAGGAGGTGGCGGTTTCGGCGGCGGCTTTGGCTCCGGTGGCGGCGGCAGTTTTGGAGGCGGTGGAGCTTCCGGAGGCTGGTAATCATGCCCATAAGCAATCCTTTTCGCAAACCCTTGGCTGCTGTCCAGGACAGCCCTGTCGCCGACAGCGCCACTGATCCGGCCGCCCTGGAACTGCTGACCGCATCGGCACTGCAGCAGCTGACCGATCACATCACGCAAAGCGAGACCCGCCACACTGGCGATATCCGCATCTGCATCGAGCACACCCTGCCCGAGAGCTACCAGCAGCGCCAGGCCACGCCACGTGAGCGTGCCGTCATGCAATTTGCCAAGCTGCGCGTCTGGGACACCGAGCACAACAACGGCATACTGATCTACATCCTGCTGGATCTGCATGCGATCGAAATCGTTGCCGACCGTGGCTACAACCACTGCGTGCCACAGAACGTCTGGCAGGAGCTCACAGACAGCCTGCGCAGCCGCTTCCAGCAACATGACTATCTAGAGGGCCTGACCCACGTGCTGGATCGCATTACCGACCTCATGGCCCAGTGCTATCCCGCCGATGCCAACCATGTCCGGGTAGAAAACCTGCCGAATGCCCCGGTGATCCTGGATTCCAGACCGCACCAACACTGATCAACGCGCTTCACCCAACCCTGACAGAGCCGTGCCACTGCACGGCTTTATTCATGCCTATGTTCGTCC
>JAAYCV010000147.1 GCA_012729605.1 Ramlibacter sp.
AGGTCGCACAGGCGCTGCAGCAGGGCAGGCGCATGCTGCGCGTGCGCGGCACCGACCAGTTGCTGCCTGGCGAGCAGGTGGACCAGGGCGCTGGCCGAGACTGGATGGGGCAGCAGCTACAGGCAGCGGGCGTCACGGTCGATACCGTGGTCGCCTATCAGCGCCAGCCGCCTGCCTGGGACGGTGCCTTTGTCGCCTCCCTGCGCCAGCAGCTGGCTGCACGCCGCTGCCTCTGGCTCTGGAGCAGTTCGCAGGCGCTGGAACATGCGGTGGCCTTGCTGCCCGGGCATGACTGGTCGGCGGATGGGGCTGTCGCCACCCACCCACGGATTGCGGAAAATGCACGCCGTTGCGGTTTTGTGCAACTGCAGCAGGCGCGTCCGGTGCTTGCAGACGTGGCCCAGTCGATACAATCACTGCTATGACGATCTCCGACCAGACCGACGCTGCAATTCCCGCTCCGATGCCCGTGAACGCTCCCCCGGCAGCGGCACGTGCCGGCATGTCGGCGCTGGCACGTGTGGGGCTGGTGCTGGCCTTGATCCTGGCCTTGCTGGCCATGGCTGGCGTGGCCTATCTTTGGCAGGATGCACGCCGCATGCAGCGCCAGATCGCCACGCAAGTGGCTGACATGAACCGCCAGGCCAGCGAGCTGCAGGCAGTTGCCGAGCTGGCTAGCCGCCAGAGCCAGGACGCCACGGCGCGTACGGCACTGCTCTCGGCCAAGGTCGCCGAATTCGAGGGGCGCAATGCCCAGGTCGACAGCGTGCTGCAAGGACTGGCGCGCGCCAAGGACGAGAACCTGCTGGTCGATATCGATGCCGCGATCCAGATGGGCTGGCAGCAGAGCCAGCTGACCGGCGGCGTACAGCCGCTGCTGGCCGGTCTGGTCAGCGCCCAGAACCGCCTGAGGCAGGCCGCACAGCCCAAGCTGCTGCCGCTGGAACAGAGCATTGGCCGCGATATCGAGCGCCTGCGCCAGACCAGCGAAAGCGATGTGACCATGTTGCTGGGCCGTATCGACGGCGTGCTGCGCGAGATCGACGGTCTGCCGTTGCAGAGCGATCTGGTGCGCCTGAACGAGCGTACCTGGCAGGCGCAGGCCAGCAGCGCCGCCAGCCTGCCATCCGATGCGCCCTGGTGGCAGCGCAGCTGGGCGCATGTGAGTGATACCTTCTCCGATCTGGTGCGCGTGCGCACCATCGAAAGCCGCGATGCCGCGCTGCTGCAGCCGCAGCAGGGCTACTACCTGCGTGAAAACATCAAGCTGCAGCTGCTCAATGCGCGCATGGCGCTGCTGGCGCGCCAGCCTGAAGTGGCCCGCAGCGACGTGCAACAGGTGCGTGCCATGATGAGCCGCTACTTCCAGTCCGATGCCCAGGCCGTACGCAGCTCGCTGCTGACGCTGGAAGAGGTCGGCAACAACATCCACGCCGTGCAACTGCCCACCATTCAGGAAACCCAGGCAGCGCTGGCAGCCGCGCAGAATGCGGCGGCACTGGCTGCGCCGGTGATTGTTCCGGCGCTGCCGGCAGCATCGGCGGCCTCGGCGCCGGCTCCGGCACAGCCTGCGGCATCGGCTGCGACCGTCGCAGCTTCGGGGGCCTGATCGATGCGCGCGCTACTCTGGCTGGTCCTGCTGTTTCTTCTGGCGACGCTGCTGGCCCTGCTGGCAGGTGGCAATCAGGCTGTGGTGACTGTCTACTGGTCGCCGACGCAGGCCATCGACCTGTCGCTGAACCTGGTGGTGGCAGTGATCGTCGGCCTGTTCCTGCTCGGTTTTGCGCTGTTGCGTGGCGTACAGATCCTGTCCAGCCTGCCCTTGCAGGCGCAACGCTGGCGCACGCACCAGAAAGAGCGCGCCATGCACGGTTATCTGCTTGATGCCATGTCCTACCAGATTGCCGGCCGTTATGGCCGTGCCCGCACCGCCGCCGGCAAGGCGCTGGAACAGGACGAGGGCCTGTATGGCAGGCCGGATCCGGCACAGCCTGCCGAAACGGAATCGGATCAGACTAAGGCCGGTCATGCCGCAGCGCCGGCTCCGGCGTATCGCATGCAGATGCGCACGCTGGCGCACAACCTGATGGCTGACAGCAGCCAGGGCATGCTGGATGCCGAATGGCGTGATACCTGCCAGGCGCGCGCCGAACAGGAGGCCCGCCTGATCCACGGTGGCGCAGCGGCAGAAACACGCGAAGGCTTGTTGTTGCGCTCGGTGCGCCGTGCGCTCGACAGTCACCAGCCGGACAAGGCGCTGCAGTTGCTGGACCAGTTGCCGCAGGGGGCGACGCGCCGGATTGTCGCCTTGCGCTACCGCCTGCGTGCGGCGCAGCAGCAGGGCGATGTACAGCAGGCGCTGGATACGGCACGTGCGCTGGTGCGACACAAGGCGTTCTCGCCGCTTGCCGGCCAGGCCCTGATCCAGCAGCTGGCGGCCGATTGGCTGCGCTCCGCCCACGATGTAGAGCAGCTGCAGCAGCACTGGCGTGCCCTGGCCGCGCAGGAGCGCAGCGTACCGGCGATTGCCCTGGCTGCAGCGGAGCGCCTGCAGTTGCTGGGAGGCTCGCCCGCGCAGGCCAGCCACTGGCTGCTGCCGGTCTGGGAACAGCTGGCCATATCGCCCGAAGCGCTGAACCCGGTACAGCGCCAATCCGTGGTGCTGATGCTGGGGGATTCGCTGGGCAGTCTGGAGCTTGACTGGCAACAGCGTATCGAGCAGGCCAGCCAGCGTCATCCGCAGCAGGCGGAGCTGCAATACCTGTACGGTCTGGTCTGCCTGCAACGCCAGCAGCCAGACTCGGCACGCCAATGGCTCGAACAGGCCTTGCCGCGCCTGCAGCAGGTGCCGGCGTTGCGCCGCAAGGCCTGGATGGTGCTGGCGCAACTGGCGGAACAGCGCGCCGATACCACGGCGGCGCTGGAAGCCTGGAAGCAGGCTGCCATCACGTCTGCCTGAGCCTTCTTCTTCTGGCTGGCCGCTGTACGTGCCACAGCTTACACGTGCACTGACGCCTGCAGTTGTACCCAACCCTTTCATGCGGCTTGATGTGCCGCCAGGCCTTGCGTACGTCCTGCTTCGCTTGATCGATCCGATCCTGTGCTTGACGCTGCAGTTGCGGCTGTCCTGCCGGTAGCTTCGCCCATGAAAAAGCGGCCACTGTCGGGGACAGTGGCCGCCTGGCCGAAAGCGACAGGGCGCGGGCCCTGTCTGTGGCTGTGCTTACTGCGCAGCCTGCTCGAATGGCAGCGGGTTGGCTGCCAGGTCACGGCGCGTTTCCACCAGAATCAGCGGGCCTTCGTCCAGCACCACCAGCGGCGGGCGCTCGCGCGGCACGTGTACCGGCTTGGGCGTGGCGGCAATTTCGGCCTGTACGGCAGCGACCTTGTCGGCATCGGAATGCACCCAGACCAGGCCAGCCTGCTCGGCGACCTGCTGCAGCTCTGTCAGCGGCAGGGTGAAGGTGACAGGTTCTGCCGCCACTGTTTCGGCGACTTCGACCACGGCGACGGCTGGCTCTACCTGGGGCGTTGCCAGCGGAGTGGGAGCCGTTTCGGTGGCTGTTGCTGCCACGGGAGCGGTTTCGGCTACGGTGGCCACGACAGCAGGGGTTTCTGCTGGAGCGGCGATGGCCAGGACGGTGCCGGATTCGGCAACAGTCTCGGCAGCTACTTCAGCCGGTGCGGCTGTTTCGGTGCTCTCCGGGGCCGACAGGGCCAGGCCCGGTACCGGCGCATTGGCTTGCGCCGAGAAATAGCTGCGCGGTGCGTTGTCCTCGGTGCTGGCGCTGCTGCTGTCGGCAGTGTCCTGCGATTCGTCGGATGCGGTGCGCTCGGCACGGTCACCACGGTTGCGGCGGTCACGGCCGTAGCGGTCACGCGAACGGCGTTCGCGGCGCTCGCGCGGCTCGCCGTTGTCGGTGCTGCTGCCGGTCTCGGAAGCGGTGGCGGCGGTGTCGCCGGCGCTGGCTTCAGTCGCGGCGACTGCGCTGACGGCTGCTGCGGCTACGCCAGCGGCCAGTACTTCGGCGTTGTCTGCCAGCGGCTGTTGCTGGGTCTGGCGCGGCTGGCGGCGTTCGTTGCGCTGCTGCTGGCTGTTGTCGCCTTCGCTGCGCTCGCCGGAACCGGAGCGCTCACCGCCGCGGCGGTTGCGGTTGCCGGAACTGCTGCGCTCCTGGCGTGCCTCGCCTGGCTGCTCGCTACGCGGAGCACGGCTGTCGCGCGACTCCTCGGAGCGGCTGCTGCCGTCATCCTGGCGCTCGCCACGGCCACCCTGGCGCTGGCCGCTGCGTTGGCCATTGCTGCTGCGGCCATTGCCGCCACGGCTGCCACGCTGGCCACCACGGCGACCATCGGACTTGCCGGCCGGCTTGACTTCGGGTTCCGGCTTGACCGGTTCGGGTTGCACTTCCGGCTCGGGCTCGGCCATGCCGAACATGCGCTTGATCTTCAGCCACAGCGCGGCGAAGCCACTGGGTTGCTCGACCACCGGCTGCGGAGCTGCGGCAGCTGCCGGCGCGGCAACCGGCTCAGGCGCCACTTCGGGTGCGGCCACGGCTGGCGGTTCGGGCAGGAAATTCTTCAGCACCGGCGTCTGGCGGTTGGTCGGCTCCTGCGAGCGGCGCGTGACGGCGGTCGGATCCTCGATTTCTTCGGCCAGGTTGTAGCTGGCATCCATGTTGTCCAGGCGCGGATCGTCGTGCTTCAGGCGCTCCAGGCGGTAGTGCGGCGTTTCCAGGCCCTTGTTCGGCACCAGCATCACGTGCACGCGCTGCTTGAGCTCGATCTTGGCGATCTCGGAGCGCTTCTCGTTGAGCAGGAAGGAGGCGACCTCGACCGGCACTTGCGTGTGCACGGCCGCAGTGTTGTCCTTCATCGCCTCTTCCTGGATGATGCGCAGGATCTGCAGTGCACTCGATTCGGTATCGCGCACGTGGCCGGAGCCACCGCAGCGCGGGCAGGGGATGGAAGCACCTTCGGACAGGGCCGGGCGCAGGCGCTGGCGGCTCATTTCCAGCAGGCCGAACTTGCTGATGGTGCCGAACTGCACACGCGCGCGGTCCTGGCGCAGCGCGTCACGCAGGCGGTTTTCCACCTCGCGACGGTTCTTCTGCTCGTCCATGTCGATGAAGTCGATCACGATCAGGCCACCCAGGTCGCGCAGACGCATCTGGCGCGCCACTTCGTCGGCAGCTTCCAGGTTGGTGCGGGTGGCGGTTTCCTCGATGTCGCTGCCCTTGATGGCGCGCGCCGAGTTGACGTCGACCGAGACCAGTGCCTCGGTGTGGTCGATCACGATGGCGCCACCGCTCGGCAGGGTCACGATGCGGGAGTAGGCCGATTCGATCTGGTGTTCGATCTGGAAGCGGCTGAACAGCGGTGCGTCGTCGCGGTAGCGCTTGACCTTGGATGCGTGCTCCGGCATCACGTGGTTCATGAACTGGTGCGCTTGCTCGTAGATGTCGTCGGTATCGATCAGGATGTCGCCGATTTCCGGGCTGAAGTAGTCACGCAGGGCGCGCACCACCAGGTTGGATTCCTGGTAGATCAGGAAGGCACCCTTGCCAGCGCCGGCAGCACCCTCGATCGCTTCCCACAGCTTCAGCAGGTAGCTCAGGTCCCACTGCAGCTCGGGTGCGCTGCGGCCGATGCCGGCAGTGCGCGCGATGATGCTCATGCCCTTGGGGTATTCGAGCTGGTCCATTGCCTCTTTCAGCTCGGCGCGGTCCTCGCCCTCGATGCGGCGGCTGACGCCACCGCCACGCGGATTGTTCGGCATCAGCACCACGTAGCGGCCGGCCAGGCTGATGAAGGTGGTCAGGGCGGCACCCTTGTTGCCACGCTCTTCCTTTTCGACCTGCACCAGCAGTTCCTGGCCTTCCTGGATCACGTCCTGGATGCGCGCCTGGCTGACCGGTATGCCTTCGGCAAAGTACTGGCGGGAGATTTCCTTGAACGGCAGGAAGCCGTGGCGATCCTCGCCGTAATCGACAAAACAGGCTTCCAGCGAGGGCTCGACGCGTGTCACCACGGCCTTGTAGATATTGCCCTTGCGCTGTTCGCGGCCTTCGATCTCGATTTCGTAGTCGAGCAGCTTCTGGCCGTCGACGATGGCAAGTCGACGTTCTTCCGACTGGGTGCCGTTGATCAGCATCCGTTTCATGATGCGTTTCCTTTATGCAGTTACAGACATGCAGCAGCGGCACAGTGCAGCTGTTGCTGACATGCCAGGGCAAACGCCGGAAACGGAAGGGAATTGCCGGGAGACTCCGTCATGCAGGCCGCAAGGCCGGACAGGGGAGGGTAGGCGCGTGGAGGAATGCAGTGGCGCGGGCGGGTTGCCGCGCAGGTGACCGTGCGCCTCCGTGCCGCCTGGCGGCAGGGAAGGAAGCAGGGCGGAAAGCCGTGACGGGGCGGTTGATCAGGGGCTGGGCTTCCTGACCACGGTCATCCGCTGCCAGGCGCACGGGAAGGCGCAGCACGGAAGTGAGTCCGGTAGACAGGAGAGAAAAAACCAGCAAAATGCCGCGCACTTGCATTCATCCGACCGCCTGCGCTGGCACGGAGGCCAGTCAGGCGGAAAATATTCCAATATGGTGTTTCTGGGGCGTCAGCCTGGGCTGAGGGAGCTGGTGCCATCGGATGACTCTGGCATCCGGTCTGCAGGCAGCCCCGCCAGTGGCATGGACTTGCTGGAAAGCCGCGACTGGGGCTTGTGCCTTACACTAGTTGCTATTGGGCACAGCCTATCGGACAGACTTTCACAGTGAAAAACATTATAGGGGCGAATGCCGGAAATGTAGCGGCACCCAGCGTCAAATATCTCGAGGTCGGTGACGACGGCGAAGGCCAGCGTCTCGACAACTACCTGCTGCGCGTGCTCAAGGGCGTGCCGAAGACGCATGTCTACCGCATCATCCGCAGCGGCGAAGTGCGCATCAACAAGGGGCGCGCCCAGGCCGACAGCCGGCTGCAGCCCGGTGATGTGGTGCGCGTGCCACCAGTGCGTGTGGCCCAGCGCAGTACCGTCGAGCAGGCCGAAGCCACGCCGCCGCGTGAATTTCCGGCACTGCTCGAGGACGAGCACGTGCTGGCCGTCAACAAGCCAGCAGGTGTTGCTGTGCACGGCGGCAGCGGTGTCAGTTTTGGCGTGATCGAACAGTTGCGCCGGGCGCGGCCGCAGGCCCGCTTTCTGGAGCTGGTGCACCGGCTGGATCGCGAAACCAGCGGCATCCTGCTGATCGCCAAGCGCCGTTCGGCCCTGACCGCGCTGCAGGACCAGTTCCGCCAGCGCGAGACCGGCAAGACC
>JAAYCV010000148.1 GCA_012729605.1 Ramlibacter sp.
ACAACATCACGCATATCGGCCAGCTGAAAGATCCTGCGATTGCCAAGTTGTTCGATACCGATGGCGACGGCAAGGCCAACCTGACCGGCTGCAACCCCGGCTGGGGCTGCGAAAAGGCGATCGAATCGCATCTGGACCAGTTCCAGCTGCGCGGCAGCATCCAGCACGTGCAAGGCAACTACTCGGCGCTGATTGCCGATACCATCACGCGCTACCAGCAAGGCCAGCCGGTGTTCTATTACACCTGGACGCCCTACTGGGTCAGCAACGTGATGAAGCCCGGTAAGGATGTGGTCTGGCTGGAAGTGCCCAAGGCCAAGACCGCCCCGGGGGCAGAAAGCACCGCCCTGCCTAATGGCAAGGACTACGGCTTTATCGTCAACAACCAGCACATCATGGCGAACCGTGCCTTTATCGAGGCGAATCCGGCAGCTGCCAAACTGTTCAGCGTGATGCGGCTGCCAGTAGCCAACATCAACACGCAGAACATGGCGATGTTCCAGGGCGCCAACAAGCGCCGCGATATCGAGAAACACGCCGACGGCTGGATCAAGGCGCACCAGCGCCTGTTTGACAGCTGGCTGGAGCAGGCGCGCGCCGCCGCACGCTGAGCCCTGCGCAGGGTTTGTCCCCCGAGCCAGGCACTGGCCCGGGGCTGCATCTGGTGCCAATTCGGCGTAAACTTGCTGGTTGCATATATCTACTACGAGAACGGCAGGATGGCCTGCCGGCAACTGACAAGAAAAGGAATCACCCATGAGCGCACCCAATGCCCTGTCCGACCGCGACGGCAAGATCTGGCTGGACGGCCAGCTGGTGGACTGGCGTGACGCCAAGGTGCACGTGCTCACCCACAGCCTGCACTATGGCTGCGCCGCTTTCGAAGGCGTCCGTGCCTACCAGACCGACAAGGGCACGGCCGTGTTCCGTCTGGAAGACCACACCAAGCGCCTGTTCAACAGCGCCAAGATCCTGCGCATTCCCATGACGATGTCGCAGGAAGAGGTCAACGAAGCGCACAAGGCGGTGCTGCGCGAGAATAATCTGGAAAGCGCCTACATCCGTCCGCTGGTATGGCTGGGCTCCGAGAAGCTGGGTGTTTCGCCCAAGGGCAACAAGACCCACGTGATGATCGCCGCCTGGAACTGGGGTGCCTACCTGGGCGAAGAAGGCATGGCCGTGGGCATCCGCATCAAGACCAGCAGCTTCACGCGTCACCATGTGAACATCACCATGACGCAGGCCAAGACCGCCAGCAACTACACCAACTCTATCCTGGCCAATATGGAAGCCACCGATGACGGCTACGACGAGGCCCTGCTGCTGGACAGCGCCGGTTTTGTCAGCGAAGGCTCGGGCGAGAACGTGTTCATCATCAAGGATGGCGTGGTCTACACGCCAGACCTGTCTGCCGGTGCCCTGAACGGCATCACGCGCAACACCGTGTTCCAGATCTGCAAGGATCTGGGCCTGGAAGTGGTGCAAAAGCGCATCACCCGCGACGAGTGCTATATTGCCGATGAGATGTTCTTTACCGGCACCGCCGCCGAAGTCACGCCGATCCGCGAAATGGATCGCGTACAGATCGGTATCGGTCGCCGCGGCCCGATCACCGAAAAAATCCAGAGCGCCTTCTTCGACATCGTGAATGGCCGCAACCCCCAATACGCACACTGGCTGGCGCTGGTGTAAGCCCATCCCCAAGGAGGACTCCCCATGACCCGCACCAGCAAAGCCGTAGAAGTCAAGGCCAAGGACCTGAACCAGGCCGGCGAAGTGTTCTGCCCCAGCCCGCTCGCCGGCATGGAGTTGTGGAACAGCCATCCGCGTGTGTACCTGAACGTGGCCAAGACCGGTCAGGGCAGCTGCCCGTATTGCGGTACCACGTATCGTCTGGCTGAGGGCGAGGTGGTGGCGCACGGGCATTGAGGCCTGGTCAACGCTGATCCATGCGTGTCCTGCACTTTGTCACGGGCGGATTCTCCGGTGCCACGCAGGTAGCGGTGGA
>JAAYCV010000149.1 GCA_012729605.1 Ramlibacter sp.
CACGGCCACGCTGCTGCAGCGCGTCGTTGATGCGGGTGCTGCCGCGCGTCTCGATGCCCTGGTCTTCCAGCTGGGCACCGGAAGTACGGCGATCCAGCGCCAGCACGGTGGCACCGGCGGCACCGCCGACAACCAGCGGCACGCAGGCGGCCAGGGTGCTCCCAAGCACGGCAGCCAGAACGGAAACGCGCAGCCAGCGGCCAGCGGTATGGGTGGTCTTGTTCATGAGATTTCCTCTTCTCCGAGCAGGGTTCGGTCCAGGGCATCGCACACCACATGGGTGGCGAGCAGGCATTGTTCCAGCAGACGCAGGCCGCGCGGCTGCGCGAGCAGGATGTCCACATCGAGTTCGGACAGCAGTGGCATGGCGCTGTTGCCGCCATGCAGCCAGAGTACCGGGATGTCACGCGACTGCGCCACCGCCACGGCCTGCTGGGCGAACGGCTGGGCTTCGTCGGCACTGCAGAGCCAGAGCACGTCATCAGGGTGGCCGAGCTGCTGCAATTGCTGCACGATGGCTTGCGCGATGCCTTGCTGCTGCTGTTCGAGCAGGTCGGGCGGCAAGGCCTGCGGCGTGCTGGCGGGGTGCAGCAGCGGCCAGCCGGCATCATGGTGCAATACCAGCGCAGGCAGCGGCGGGCGCTCGCGTTCCAGCACGCCACTCAGGCGCGAGCCGGTATAGGCCGGCCAGAATGCGGTGTCGCCAGCACCGCACAGCAGGATGCGACCACCACGCGCCACGGTATCGGCGAGCAGCTGCGCCGCCAGATCGAGCTGGTAGCCGTTTTCACGCGCGGTCTGCATGCAGGCCTCGGCGTGCTCGGCGAACTGGCGCAGCATGGCTTCCTGCCGGGGGTCGTGGGGGGAATCCTGGATGGGCATGGTCTGGATCATACTGCCTTCACCCGCCCGGACATTGCAACCAGACGTTCAGGAGGCATCGAAAGCGGCCTGCAGCCATTGCCAGTGGCCGCCTTGCTCCGGCAGCGGGCCATCGCAGACCATGGCATCGAAACGGCATACCGGTTCACGGCGCAGCTGCATCAGGTAGTGGCGCGCCGCCAGTATGATGCGACGGCGCTTGCCGTGCGTGATGCTGGCCGCGGCACCGCCATGGACAGCGTTGGCGCGGTGGCGCACTTCGACAAACACCAGCGTGCCATCGGCTGACCGCATAATGAGGTCAATTTCACCCCCACCCCGTCCCGGCGTGCGGAAATTGCGCTGCAGCAGCACCAGCCCCTGCCGCTCCAGCCAGGCAATGGCGCTGTCTTCGGCCTGCTGACCGGTCTCGCGGGTGGTGTGTGCCGCTTTGCTCATCGAGGAAGATCCTTGTCCGAAACCCTGACCACCGATTTTGCACCAGCACTGGCCGCGGCGAACGCTGCCGCCGGACGCCAGTCCTATCCGCAGGCCACGCTGTATCTGGTGCCAACGCCGATCGGCAATCTGGCCGACATCACGCTGCGTGCGCTGCATGTGCTGCAGCTGGCCGATGTGGTGGG
>JAAYCV010000150.1 GCA_012729605.1 Ramlibacter sp.
CATCAGCACTCCGGGCCGCGACGTCACGCTGACACGCTACCTGACGCCCGGAGGCAGCATCGCTGGTGAACTCTGGCTGGTACACGGCCTGGGCCATGCCTGGAGCGGCGGCCACCCATCCGGCAGCTATACCGATCCGGTCGGCCCCAATGCCAGCGATGAATCGCTGCGCTTCTTCCGCCAGTACGTCAACCCGCGTTCACGCAGCGCGCGCTGATCAGCGATTGGGCGGGATGGCGTAGGTGCCCACCACGTGGGCCACCGTTTCTTCCGGCCGGCCTTCGGAGTACAGGAACACCTCGCCCATCGCCTGGCTCCGCCCGACCTTGAGCATGCGGCAGCGCGCCATCACCGGCCGGTCGCCCGGCGGCTTGCGCAGGAAATTGGTGGTCAGGTTGGTGGTTACTGCCAGCGGCACAATGCCGATGCGCGTGAACAGCGCCACATACAGGGCCACGTCGGCCAGTTCCATCAATACCGGCCCGGATACCGTGCCACCCGGCCGGATCTCGTCCTGACCCACCGGGTGCGACAGCACCGCCTCGCCATCGCCCAGCGATTCGATCATGCACTTGGTCTGGGGAAACTCGCGCGCCAGAAAGGCGCTGATTTCTTCTTTGGTCAGCATCGGCTGTCTGCTCCTGTGGCTCTGGAATGGAACGCATCAGGATAACGACATTAACGTAAACGTAAATTCAGGGTTTTCCTGAATCCAGCCTCCATCGCGCCACCCCTAAAATGGAACGACCGTCTTATTTTCAGGATTTTCCCATGCGCATCTGGCACCAACCCGTCACCCTGGAGCAGATCAACCAGCTCAACAGCGGCTGCGCCGTCAGCCACCTTGGCATCGAATGCACCGCCCTGGGCGACGACTTCCTGACGGCACGCATGCCGGTGGATGCGCGCACGCGTCAGCCCTTTGGCCTGCTGCACGGCGGCTGCTCGATGGTGCTGGCCGAAACCCTGGCCTCGGTCGCCTCGGTCTGCACCGTGGATACGCAGCAGTTCCTCTGCGTCGGCCAGGAAATCAATGCCAACCACGTACGCGCGGTACGCGAGGGCTGGGTGATCGGCACGGCACGCCCGGCCCACTTGGGCCGTACCAGCCAGGTCTGGGAAGTGCGCATCACCGACGAACAGGACAAGCTGGTCTGCATCTCGCGCGTCACCATGGCAGTGGTGCCGCGCGCGGCGCTGGAAAAATCCCGCGCCTGAAGCGGCAGACGCTCAGGGATTACCGTACATATTCGATTCACCACCGTCGATGGCAATCACCTGCCCGCTGACATAGCCGTTCTCGCGGCTTAGCAGATAGGCCACCAGCTGGCCGACATCTTCCGGCGCGCCCAGCCGGCGCGTCGGGTTGCGCGAGGCGTATTCGGTTTCCGCCGCTTTCGGATCGGCCGGATTGACCTGCTTGAAGGCCTCGGCCACCATCGGCGTCAGGATCGCGCCAGGCGCGATGGCATTGGTCAGGATGCCGTCCTTGCCGTATTCGAGTGCCGCATTCTTGCTCATGCCGACCACGGCGTGCTTGCTGGCCACATAGGCAGTCTGGTTCAATACGCCGCGAATGCCACCCACCGACGCCGCATTGACGATGCGGCCATAGCCCTGTTTCCGCATCACCGGAATCACATGGCGCATGCCGTAGTAGACACCCATCACGTTGATGTCCAGCACCTTGCGGAACACCTCCAGGTCGTAGTCCGTCATCGGTGCCTGGCGGCCTTCGATACCGGCGTTGTTGTAAAGGCCATCGATGCGGCCAAAAGCCTCTACCGTGGCATCCACATAGCGCTGCACGGCGGCCTCGTCCGACACATCGGCCGCCACGGTGATGATCCTGGCCTGTGGGCATTCAGCCGCCAGTGCCGCCTGCGCCTGCTGCAAGACGTCCGCGTTGTAATCCACCAGTGCCACGGCAGCACCGCGTGACGCCAGCACCCTGGCCGCAGCCAGCCCCAGACCCATGGCAGCCCCGGTCACGATCATTGCCTGGTCCTGCATTGCATTCTCCTTGTGCTTGTACAGCTTTCACCATAGCCCAAGCCGGAGCCGCCCCATGTAAGCCGGCGTAACAACGGTGATTCAGACTGCCGGCATGGAGCGCCAGGTCGGGATGCAGTGTGCCGCCAGCGCCGTGACCCAGTCCGGTTCGCCCGGTACGAACGCCAGGCCAAATCGCGGACTGACGACAAAGCCGCTGCGCACAAAAACGCCAGCATCACGCTGGCGAACAAAGGTCTCAAGACCGGCAAACGGTACGCGCTGCCCGAACAGGAACAGCTCCGGCGCGCGCTTGGTGATTTCTTCCAACCGGCCGTTGTGCTGGAAACGCGCCACCCAGCTGCCGTAATCCAAGGCCTGCAGGCCGATCTCCAGCCGTTCGATACTGAGCGGCTTGCCGTAGTAATGGCGAACCTGGTCATGGTTGGCCATGAACGGCAGCTGGTCCACCAGCAGATAAGGGATCACGTGCATGGGCAACGGTCCTGGAAAGTGCCGGCCGTGAGCCGAAGCTCCTGCCGGCACGCCATGATTACTTCAGGGCCTTGTAGCGCATGCGCTTGGGCTTGGCGCCCTCTTCGCCCAGACGCTTGATCTTGTCAGCCTCGTATTCCTGGTAGTTGCCGTCAAAGAACACCCACTGGGAATCGCCTTCTGCGGCCAGGATGTGGGTACAGATGCGGTCCAGGAACCAGCGGTCGTGGCTGATCACCATCACGCTGCCGGCAAATTCCAGCAGCGCGTCTTCCAGCGCACGCAGGGTTTCCACGTCCAGGTCGTTGGAGGGCTCGTCCAGCAGCAGCACGTTGCCGCCCTGCATCAGCGTCTTGGCCAGGTGCAGGCGGCCACGCTCACCACCCGACAGCATGCCGACCTTCTTCTGCTGGTCACCGCCGTTGAAGTTGAAGCGGCCGCAGTAGGCACGGCTCGGCATCTGGAACTTGCCCACGGTGATCAGGTCCAGACCGCCGGAAATGTCTTCCCAGACGGTTTTTTCGTTCGCCAGCTCGTCACGGTGCTGGTCGACAAAGGCCATCTGCACGGTCTTGCCAATCTTCACCTCGCCGCTGTCAGGCTGCTCGACGCCGGCCACCAGCTTGAACAGCGTGGACTTGCCCGCGCCGTTCGGACCGATGATGCCGACGATGGCACCGGCCGGAATCTTGAAGCTCAGGTTGTCGATCAGCAGGCGGTCGCCAAAGGACTTGCTGACGTTGGTGAACTCGATCACCTCGGTGCCCAGACGCTCGGCCACCGGAATGAAGATTTCCTGCGTCTCGTTGCGCTTCTGGTATTCGTAATCGCTCAGTTCCTCGAAGCGGGCCAGACGCGCCTTGGACTTGGCCTGGCGGCCCTTCGGGTTCTGGCGTGCCCACTCCAGCTCCTTCTTCATGGCCTTGGTGCGGGCATCTTCGGTGCGCTGTTCCTGCGCCAGGCGCGCTTCCTTCTGCTCCAGCCAGGTGCTGTAGTTGCCCTTGTACGGAATGCCGTGGCCACGGTCCAGTTCCAGGATCCACTCGGCGGCGTTGTCCAGGAAGTAGCGGTCGTGGGTAATCGCCACTACGGTGCCAGTAAAGCGCGACAGGAACTGCTCCAGCCAATCCACCGATTCGGCGTCCAGGTGGTTGGTGGGTTCGTCGAGCAGCAGCATGTCGGGCTTGCTCAGCAGCAGCTTGCACAGCGCCACGCGGCGCTTCTCGCCACCAGAGAGCTTGCCGATCACGGCATCCCAAGGCGGCAGGCGCAGCGCGTCAGCGGCGATTTCCAGCTGGTGCTCGCTGTCGGTGCCGGCAGCGGCGATGACGGCTTCCAGCTCACCCTGTTCGGCGGCCAGTGCGTCAAAGTCGGCATCGGGCTCGGCGTAGGCAGCGTAGATCTCGTCCAGGCGCGCACGCGCGTCGTTGACTTCCTTCATCGCCTCTTCCACCGCCTGGCGCACGGTGTGCTCGGGATTGAGTTGCGGTTCCTGCGGCAGGTAGCCGATGTCCAGACCCGGCATCGGCATGGCTTCGCCCTCGATCTCCTTGTCGATACCGGCCATGATCTTCAGCAGCGTGGACTTGCCGGAGCCGTTCAGGCCGAGCACGCCGATCTTGGCGCCCGGAAAGAACGACAGCGAGATGTCCTTCAGGATCTGCCGCTTGGGCGGCACGATCTTGCTGACGCGGTTCATGGTGTAGACGTATTGGGCCATGTGGCAAAAATCCTTGGTCAAGACGCCGGTCCGTGGCCCGAAAACCACCAAAAACCGGCAAAAACGGAAAAAATGCAGGGATTTCGATCAAATACCTGATGCCTCTATTATCCCAGCATGCGACAATAAATGCTGTTGCCACCACCAGTGCATGGCAACAACGGTGTTCTACCGCCTGCCGCACAGCCCGGCCATCGGGCTAATCTGCTTTAGCGGCTCCTCTGGATTTCCATCTGCCACTCACTGGTTTTGCGCCAGTGCATCCCGTGCACACGCTTACGGCCGATGGTCCTGCACCCCTGCTGGTGCCTGATAACAACATGACATTCGAAGAACTGAACCTGGCGCCCGAGCTGATTTCTGCCGTGCGCGATCTGGGCTATGAGCAGCCCTCCCCGATCCAGGTCGAGGCCATCCCCCTGGTGCTGGCAGGCCATGACCTGCTCGGCGGTGCCCAGACCGGCACCGGCAAGACCGCCGCCTTTTCGCTGCCGATGCTGCAGCTGCTCAACGCCAAGCCGCCGGCCCGCAATGGTCAGGTGCGCGCCCTGGTGCTGTGTCCGACACGTGAACTCGCCGCCCAGGTCGAGGAATCGGTGCGTGAATACGGCAAGCACCTGAAGCTGACTTCCACCGTGATCTTCGGCGGCGTCGGCATGAACCCGCAAATCCAGCGCCTGCAAAAAGGCGTGGACATCCTGGTCGCCACGCCGGGCCGCCTGCTGGATCTGCAAGGCCAGGGTGCCGTCGACCTGTCCCAGGTCGAGATCCTGGTGCTGGACGAAGCCGACCGCATGCTGGACATGGGCTTCATCCACGACGTCAAGAAAGTGCTGGCGCTGCTGCCGCGCAACAAGCAGAGCCTGCTGTTCTCCGCCACCTTCAGCGATGACATCCGCGAACTGGCCCAGGGCCTGCTGCGCGATCCGCGCGAAGTGCAGGTGACCCCGCGCAACACCACGGTGCAGCGCATCACCCAGGTGATCCACCCGGTTGGCCGCAACAAGAAGAAGGCGCTGCTCGCGCACATCATCCAGCAGCACGACTGGAGCCAGGTGCTGGTGTTCACGCGCACCAAGTTCGGCGCCAACCATGTGGCCGACTACCTGAACAAGAACGGCATCAGCGCCATGGCGCTGCACGGCAACAAGAGCCAGTCGGCGCGCACGCAGGCACTGGCCGGCTTCAAGACCGGCGAGCTGCGCGCCCTGGTCGCCACTGACATCGCCGCACGCGGCATCGACATTGATGACCTGCCGCACGTGGTCAACTACGAAATCCCGAACATCTCCGAAGACTATGTGCACCGCATCGGCCGTACCGGTCGCGCTGGTGCCAGCGGCACTGCCGTCAACTTCGTCTGCCTGGACGAGGAAGGCTTCATGCACGCGATCGAGAAGTTCACGCGCCAGCAGATCCCGGTCGAGTTTGTCGAGGGCTTTGGTCCGGAGGAAGGCGAAAAGGCCGAGCCGATCGCCATGGGCCGCCAGACCCTGTGGGGCGGTGCCGGCAAGCCGCCGGGCCGCGATGTCATGGCAGCCGCTGCCAAGGCCGCGCGCCAAGAAATGATGCAGCGCATCCGCGAGAACAAGACCGCCCGCCCGGCTGGCGGCCGCAGCAAGCCGGCTGCTGATGCCACCCAGGCCGATGGCCAGATCGCCGGCCAGCAGCCGCCATCATCTGCCGATAGCGGTGACAACGCCCAGCGCAATCGCCGCCGTCGCAACCGCTTCCGCAGCGGTGGTGGTGGTGAGCAGCGCCAGGACAGCTACGGCGAATCCGCTGCCCAGCGCGAGCCACGTGAACCCCGCGAGCCGCGTCAGCACAAGCCGCGCAACCCGCAGCAGCAGCCGCATGGCAACGCCGGCGGCCAGAACCGCAGCCGCCGCAGCCCGCAGCGCGCCGGCAGCGAGGCCCAGCCGCGCAGCCACGAAAGCCAGCTGTTCAAGGGGGAATTCGGCGTGCCGCGCAGCCAGGGCAACGGCGGTCAGCCGGACCCGCTGCGCACCAGCGTGGACAGCCTGCGTCGCAGCAACCGCAACAAGCGCGGTGGTGGTGGCGGCTTCGGCTGGTAAGCCAGCAGCATCAAACGCCCTGCCCGGTTCGCCGGGCCATCAGGACCGGATCTTCCGGTCCTTTTTTCTGCCTGCAGCCAGCAAGGCGCCAGAACAACAACGGCCGGGATCAACCCGGCCGTCTGTCTGGATGCAAGCCTGCTGCGTGCTCAGGAGCAGTACAGGCGATACAGCGTTTCCAGCACTTGCTGGGCACGCTCGTCGGCAATGCGGTAGAAAATCTGCTTGCCATCGCGGCGCGTCTGCACCAGCTCTTCACTACGGAGTACGCCCAGTTGCTGCGACAGGGTCGGCTGGCGAATGCCCAGCATCTCTTCCAGCTCACCCACAGAGCGCTCGCCCTGGCTCAGCTGGCACAGCAGCAGCAGACGGTTTTCATTGGACATGACGCGCAGCAACTGGCTGGCTTCGCGGGCGGCCAGCTGCATGTGCTGCATGTCGATCAGGACTTCGCTCATGGGTCAGGTATCTTGGGTCAACGTATGGGATTCGATATTATGCATCTGGCACCAAAAACCTGCACGATCGGCAAAGTGGCAATCCGTGAATATGTCACCACAATCCAACGGCATGCCCACCATGACGCTGTGGCACACTAGCAGGGTCCTGGCGCCAGCGGCGCCCCAACCCATTTTCAGGAACAGGCATCATGCGAATCCTCCATACCATGCTGCGCGTCGGCAACCTGCAACGCTCCATCGATTACTACACCCAGGTGCTGGGCATGCAGCTGCTGCGCACCAGCGACAACCCGGAATACCAGTACACGCTGGCCTTCCTCGGCTTTGAAAGCAACCCGCACCAGGCCGAGCTGGAGCTGACCTACAACTACGGCACCGAGAGCTACGAGCACGGCACCGCCTACGGCCACCTGGCCATCGGCGTGCCCGACATCTACGCCGCCTGCGACAAGATCCGCGCCGCCGGCGGCCAGATCACGCGTGAGCCCGGTCCGGTCAAGGGTGGCAGCAGCGTGATCGCCTTCGTGGTCGATCCCGATGGCTACAAGATCGAGCTGATCGAGCGTGCCCACGACGCCGGCATGGAAAAACTCTGACACGCCAGTCTCAGAGACGAAAAAATCCCCTGCAGCGCAAGCTTCAGGGGATTTTTCATGCTGGCCCTGTCGCAACTGCAAGGCCATGAGAAGCGGGATCAGTCCTCGATCGTCACTTCCACGCGACGCGCTTCGGCATTGCTGCCGGTGGTGATTTCAGCCACTTCCGGCTTCTTCAGTTCCAGGCGGGATTCGTCCACGCCCAGTGCCTTCAGGGCATCAGCCACGGCAATGGCACGCTGCTTGGCCAGCTCGGCGTTCAGCTCGGCGCTGCCGGTGCTGTCGTGGTAGCCGCTGATGACCAGCTTCTGGCCATCCTTGGCAGCAGCCAGCAGCTGGTTCAGGGCGTCATTGGCACCGGCGGCCAGGTCCGACTTGCCGCTGGCGAAGTAGAAGCGCACCTTGCCTTCTTCGTACTGCACGCTGGCTTCGTCAGCTGCGGCGGCGCCGGCAGAGGCGGCATCAGCCATGGTCGCGGCAGCAGTGGCGGTAGTGACAGCAGCAGCGCCATTAGCCGCAGAAGCAGCATCGGAAGCCATGGCCGCAGCGGAAGCGCTGGCGCTGGAGGTGGCCACCGCGCCATCCTTGCCGCCGAACACGCCGCTCTTGTACAGGCCGAAGCCGGTGGCCAGGGCAATGGCGAACAGGATGATCAGCGTCAGCAGCACGCCAACTACGGTGTTTTGTTCCTTGTCGTTGTCTTGGGTCGTGGACATGGTTTCTCCAGGGCTATGAATCGTTGAGGAATGGAAATCGGGCGCAGCATGTGTCTGACACGGCTGCGGTATCGCGGCTATTGTAAAGTATTGTCATACATGACTTGAGCCTGACCATGAAAACCAACCGTCCCGACATCGCCAGCCTGCGCAAGAGCTATGAACGCGCCGAACTGGACGAATCCGCTTCGCACCAGGATCCCATGCAGCAGTTCGATCGCTGGCTCAACGAAGCGATCACTTCCGAGATCCCCGAACCCAACGCCATGACGCTGGCCACTGTGGGCAGCGACCTGCGGCCGAGCACGCGCGTGGTGCTGATCAAGGGCTATGACGAACGTGGCATCAGCTGGTACACCAACTACGACAGCCGCAAGGGCCGCCAGCTGGCCGGCAACCCGTTTGCCGCGCTGCAGTTCCACTGGGTCGAGCTGGAGCGGGTGGTGCGTATCGAGGGCCGTGTCGAAAAAGTCAGCGACGAAGAAAGCGATGCCTACTTCGCCACGCGCCCGCTGGACAGCCGGATCGGCGCCTGGGCCTCGCCGCAAAGCCAGGTGATCGATGGCCGAAGCGTGCTCGTCACCAATGCCGCCTACTACGGCACCAAATTCCTGCTGCAGCCGCCGCGCCCGCCGCACTGGGGCGGCTACCGCCTGGTGCCCGAGCAATGGGAGTTCTGGCAGGGTCGCAAGAGCCGCCTGCACGACCGCCTGCGCTACCAGCGCCAGCCCGATGGCAGCTGGCTGCGCGAACGCCTCGCGCCCTGACCCGTTGCGGCAGGCTCAGCGCTGCCAGTCGGCAAAGGTCTGCTGGAATTTCTGCACCTTGGGCGCCACCACCATCATGCAGTAGCCTTGATAGGGGTGCTGGTTGAAATAGTCCTGGTGGTAGTCCTCGGCGCGCAGATAGCGCTCGGTCAGCGCTACCTCGGTCACCAGCGGCTGCTGAAAGTGCGCCTGCGCCGCCTGCACCCAAGCCTGCACGCGCTGCAGCTGGGCCTCGTCGTCAGCGTAGATGGCGCTGCGATATTGCGTACCCACGTCATTGCCCTGGCGGTTCAGGCTGGTCGGATCATGCACGACAAAGAAGATCTCCAGGATCTGCTCCAGGCTGATCACGGCCGGATCAAACTGCAGCCGCACCACTTCGGTGAATCCGGTATCGCCACGGCACACCGCCTCGTAATTGACCGTGGGCAGGTCACCATTGCTGTAGCCGTTTTCCAGGGCGACGACGCCGCGCACGCGCTGGAACACGGCCTCGATGCACCAGAAGCAGCCGCCACCCAGGGTGATCGTCTCGTACACAGTGCCTGTCTGATCTGTCATGATCGCCCGCTCCTTGTCTTGGGGTTGTGCTGGTCTCGCTCCCGGATCCGGAGCATGCTCTTGCCCGCATGGTAGTACCAGGCCAATACCAGTTAGCGCCTTGTGGTTGTCCGACTGTGATTGTCACCAATGCATCAGCGGTTTTTCGATGTGAACCGCTTTCATTATGATGCCGGGTTTTCTCCACTCTGCGCCATGATCGTCGACCTGTTCCTGACCCTGCTGCCGATCGCCCTGCTGATTGCGTTGGGTGCCGGCCTGCGTCAGCAGAACTTCCTGGCCGATGCCTTCTGGCCGCAGGCAGAACGGCTCTGCTATTTCATCCTGCTGCCCGCCCTGTTCATCCACAGCCTGGCCACGGCCGATCTGCGCGGCCTGCCCATTGGCAACATGGTGGCGGTACTGCTGCTGGCGACACTGACAGTCGCCCTGCTGCTGCTCGTGAGCCGGCGCTGGATGGCGGTCAGCAAGCCAGCCTTCACCTCGATCTTCCAGGGCGGTATCCGTTTCAACAACTATGTCGGCGTCTCGGCCGCGGCTGGCCTGCTGGGTGCCCAGGGCGTGGCGCTGGCAGCAGTCGCCAATGCCACGCTGGTGCCCACCGTCAACGTGCTGTGCGTGCTGGTATTTGTCCGCCTCTGCCCGACAGACCACTTTGCGCTGAAACATGTGCTGCTGCAGATCATCCGCAATCCGTTGGTGGCTGCCTGCGCAATCGGCATCGGCCTGCAAGCCAGTGGCTGGGGCTTGCCGCCCGGGCTGGACAGCACGCTGAAGACACTGGGCGCGGCCTCGCTGCCGCTGGGCCTACTGTGTGTCGGTGCCGCACTGGATTTCTCTGCGGCCCGGCAATGGATGCGCCCGGTCGTCATGTCGTCCCTGGCGCGCTTTGTGCTGTTGCCACTTGCCACCGTGCTGGCTTGCCGCGCGCTGGGCTTGCAGGGACCGGCCGCGCTGGTGGCCCTGCTGTTCCAGGCCATGCCGACGGCATCGTCATCGTATATCCTGGCGCGCCAGCTCGGCGGCGATGCGCCGTTGATGGCCGGCATCATCGCCTGCCAGACGCTGCTGGCTGCGCTGGCGCTGCCGGTAGCGGTGCTGTTGCTGGCGGGCTGGCTCTGAGCGCTGCGCGCCCAGCTTCCTGCTCCCAATATCTGGCATGGCCGCCTGCCAAGGAAGGGCCCAGACACGCTAGAATAAGGGTTACATTTGTCACATCAGGGGCGTGCATGCGCGCGCCCATGTCGGAGCACGCATGAACACCGAACAAGCCCGTTTCAACATGATCGAACAGCAGGTCCGCCCCTGGAACGTGCTGGACCCGTTCGTCCTTGGCCTGCTGGACCAGATCAGCCGCGATGATTTCGTGCAGCCGGCCCAGCGCAGCATGGCGTTCATGGATCTGGAACTGCCGCTGCCCTGCGGGCAGGTCATGCTGGCGCCGCGCGTGCAGGCGCGCCTGCTGCAGGATGCCCAGCTGCAGCCCACCGACAAGGTACTGCAGATCGGTGCCGGCTCCGGCTACCTGACCGCCCTGCTGGCACGCAGCGCACAAAGCGTGGTCGCTTTCGAGATCCACCCGGAACTGGCCCAGTTCGCACGTGACAACCTGCACCGCACCGGCATCCACGCTGATGTGCGTGACGGCTGCGGCTTCAAGGGTGCCCAGGCCACCGGCCCGTTCGACGCCATCGTGCTGTGCGGCTCCGTCGCCGAAGTGCCGCATGACCTGCTGTCCCAGCTCAAGATCGGTGGCCGCCTGGTCGCCATCACCGGCAACGAGCCGTCCATGCAGACCATCCGCATCACGCGCGACAGCGAAAACAGCTACACCACCGAAGAGCTGTGGGATGTTGTCGTGCAACGCCTCGAAGGCGTGACCGAGCCGACCAGCTTCCGCTTCTGATGCGTTTCCAGCCCCTGCCCCCGGCCCAGGTGGCCGACTGGGCCGAGCGCATGCGCGCCGCCGGCAAGCAGCCGGTGGTGCTGGATGTGCGCGAAGAATGGGAGCAGCAGACCGCCCATGTGCAGCAGCAGGCCAGCAGCCAGGGCTTCCACCTGCTGTCGGCACCGCTGTCCGTCTTCTTGGAACTGCTGGACGATCTGCCACCACCAGACCAGCCGCTGGCCTGCCTGTGCCACCACGGCGTGCGCAGCCAGCATGCGGCCTATTTCCTGTCACAGCGCGGTTTCTCCGACTTGTACGACATCAGTGGCGGCATCGACGCCTGGGCCAACGTCGACAACAGCATCGCGCGCTACTGAATTCCTGCTTCCGGTTTTTTCAGATCAGACCACGCGCCAGCAGGTCCTGCGCCATGCGCATGGCCGCACCGCGGTGGCTGCCGGTAAAGCGTTCGCAGGCCTGCTGCATCGCCTGATGCGTGGCCGTATCCAGCAACAGCAGCCGATCTGCCTCGCGCATCGCCTGTGACATGTCGGTACAGCGTTGCGCGGCACCCGCAGCAATCGCCTGCTCGCTGGCCTCAGCAAAGTTGAAGGTATGCGGGCCCAGCAGTACCGGGCAGCCGCAGGCACAGGCCTCAATCAGGTTCTGGCCGCCCAGCTTTTCAAAACTGCCGCCCATCAACGCCAGGTCGGCCATGGCGTAGTACATCGGCATTTCGCCCAGGCTATCACCTAGCCAGACCACCGGACTGGCAGGCGATGCAATCTGCTCCTCCCAGGCGCTACGGCGCCATACCTGCAGGCCGTTCTGCTGCAGCAAGGCTGCCACCTCGTCAAACCGCTGCGGATGACGCGGCACCAGCAGCCATTGCACGGCCTCGCGCTGCGCCGGTTGCAGCGCGTTCCAGGCCTGCAACCACATCTGCTCCTCGCCCTCGCGGCTGCTGGCCAGCATGACGACCGGGCGCGCCACGCCACCTTGCAGTTGCTGGCGCCATTGGCGGCCACGCGCCAGCAGTTCCGGATCCGGACTGGCATCGAACTTCAGGTTGCCGACGATCTGGATATCCTGCACCTGCAATTCACGCAGCCGATCAGCATCAGATGGCGTCTGCACATAGGCGGTGCGCAGGCTGCGGTAACCCGGGTAGGCCAGCGATGACAGGCGCAGCGACTGCTGTAGCGTCTTTTCGCTCATGCGCGCATTGGCCAGCACCATCGGAATCTGCAACTCGGCAGCCTGCTGCAGCAGCTCCGGCCACATCTCGGTTTCCAGCAACAGGCCAACGCGCGGACGGAACAGCTGCAAGAAACGGCGTGCCGCACGGCGGCTGTCCAGCGGCAGCCAGACCTGCATGTCACCTTCACGCAGCAGCTTGCGCCCTTCGGCGTGGCCGGTAGCGGTGCCGTTGGTGAGCAGCAGCTTCAGCTCTGGCCGTACGCTGCGCAAGGCCTGCAGCAGGATCGCTGCGGCCCGCGTTTCACCCAGTGACACCGCATGCAGCCAGACCCAGTCGCCGGCGTGCGCAGCCGCCTGCTGCTGCTCCTGCGGCGTATATTCGGCAAAGCGCTGGTGTACTGCATGCAGATAGAGCGGCTCCTGCTCGCCACGGCGGCGCAGCTTGCGCAGCAGCAGCGGGCGACCCAGCGCCATCACGGCGCGATACAGCGAACGCAGCATCAGTTGCGCTCAGTGTGCCGATGCACCCAACACGGCATCGGGCTTGAGCTGGCGCAGCAGGCCGAGCATGGTCTGCTCGATGCGCTGCAGCGCCGCCTCGCTATGGCCTTCGAAGCGCAGCACCAGCACCGGCGTGGTGTTGGAGGCGCGGATCAGACCAAAGCCGTCTTCCCAGTCGATGCGTACACCATCGATGCCGTTCACCTGTGCCTCGGCACCGAGCTGCTGCTGGGCCAGTGGCAGCAGCGCTGCGGCGATACGATGCGGCTCACCCTCTTCGCAGGCGACGTTGATTTCGGGCGTAGAGAAACTGGTCGGCAGCGCATTCAGCACGGCAGACGGGGCATCATGGCGGCTCAGGATTTCCAGCAGGCGCGCACCGGCATAAGTGCCGTCATCGAAACCGTACCAGCGCTCCTTGAAGAAGATATGGCCGCTCATCTCGCCGCCAAGTGGGGAATCGACTTCCTTCATGCGCGCCTTGACCAGCGAATGGCCGGTCTTGTACATCAGCGGCTGGCCGCCGGCCGCGGCAATCGCCGGGGCCAGGCGCTGCGAGCATTTCACGTCGAACACGATGGTGCCTCCCGGCACGCGCTGCAGCACATCCTGCGCAAACAGCATCATCTGCCGATCCGGGAAGATCACCTGGCCATCCTTGGTGACAATGCCAAGGCGGTCGCCATCGCCGTCAAAGGCCAGGCCGAGTTCGGCATCGGTCTCGCGCAGCACGCGCTTGACGTCTTCCAGGTTCTCCAGCTTGCTCGGATCCGGATGGTGGTTCGGGAAATTGCCGTCCACCTCGCTATAGAGTTCGCGCACCTCGCAGCCCAGGCCACGGAAAATGTCCGGTGCGGTAGCGCCAGCGACGCCGTTGCCGCTGTCCACCACCACCCGCATCGGGCGTGCCAGCTTGATATCGGCAACGATTTTCTGCTGGTAGGCCGGCAGCACATCGGCCTGGCGCACGCTGCCGCCGCCAGGCAGTTCCCAGCTTTCCTGCTCGATGATCTGGCGCAGCTGCTGGATCTCCTCGCCATGGATGGCACGACCGCCCAGCACCATCTTGAAGCCGTTGTGGTTCTTCGGGTTGTGGCTACCGGTGACCTGGATGCCGCTGTCGCACAGCGTGTGCGCAGCAAAGTAGAGGATAGGCGTGGTCACCATGCCGATATCGATCACCTCGATACCGGCATCGACCAGACCCTGCATCAGCGCGGCCGCCAGTTCCGGCCCGCTCAGGCGGCCATCGCGGCCCACCGCCACTACCGGACTGCCGGTCTGGCGCGCACGCGTCCCGAAGGCGCGACCCAGCGCACGTGCCACTTCGGGCGTAATGGTATCGGGCACGACACCACGTACGTCATAGGCCTTGAAAATCGATGCCGCTACTTGCATGGGAACTCCGTCTGGCTGTTGATTGCTGCATTGTAAAAGACCCGCTACACTGGCTGCGCCCATGGCGCGCTGACCCGCCCGCCTGCCCGGGCTTCATGCTGCTGTCATACCATGCCCCTGCCCGATTATCCCCGCCTGCTGACTGCGCGCAGCTGTCACGCCACCCCGCTCGGCCCGATGCACCTGGCCTGCACTGCCGATGCACTGGCTGGCGCCTGGTTCGAACCGCAACGGCACTTTGACCCGGCCTCGCTGGCCGGTGTACCCGAACAGCCGGACCATCCGGTGCTGCAGGCGGCCGCAGCCGCGCTCGACGCCTATTTCCAGGGCCAGCCGCTGGCCGAACTGCCACTGGCCTATGTCGAAGGCACGCCGTTCCAGCAACAGGTCTGGCACTGGCTGTGCGGCATCCCGCACGGGCAGACCCGCAGCTACGGCCAGATTGCCGCGGCACTTGGTCGCCCAAATGCCAGCCGTGCCGTTGGCATGGCGGTCGGTCGCAATCCAGTCAGCCTGTTCGTGCCCTGCCACCGCGTGCTCGGCAGCCAGGGCCAGCTCACCGGTTATGGTGGCGGCCTGGAGCGCAAGACCGCGCTGCTGCATCTGGAACAATCCCAGGCCGACCTGCTCTGATCCATGTCTCGTCCGGGCTCAAGCGCTTCCGCACACTGGCTGCAGGAATTCCTGCTGCTGGCCGCCATCTGGGGCGCGTCCTTCATGTTCATGCGGCTGGCGGTGGTCGATTTCGGCCCCTGGGCCACGGCCGGCATCCGTGTCGGCATTGCCGCTGCCATGCTGCTGCCGCTGATGATCTGGCGCGGCCAGTGGTCTTCGCTACGCCAGCGCTGGAAACCCACGCTTTTCGTCGGCATCTTCAATTCCGGCCTGCCATTTGCCTGCTATGCCTACGCGCTGCTGACGATTCCTTCTGGCTGGGCCTCGATTCTCAACGCCACCACGCCGCTGTTCACCGCCTGCATCGCCTGGTTCTGGCTTGGCCATCGGCCCGATCGCTGGCGCCTGCTCGGCCTACTGATCGGTTTCGTCGGTGTCGCGCTACTGGCCAGCAGCAAGCCAGCGGGCCTGTCGGAGGATGTCAGCCACGGCAGTGCCTTGCTCGCTTCGCTAGCCTGCCTGTTGGCCACCTGCAGCTACGGCTTTGCCGCCTGCTACAGCACTCGCTACCTGTCGCAGATGCCGGCGATGGCGGTGGCAGCGGGCAGCAACTTCGGTGCCTTTCTGGTGCTGCTGCCGCTGACCGTCTGGTTTGCCCCCAACCACATGCCCGGCAACACCGCCTGGCTCGCCATGCTGGCCGTCGGCCTGGTCTGTACCGGCCTGGCCTATGTGCTCTACTACCGCCTGATTGCCCGCGCCGGTCCCGGCAATGCCTCCACCATCACCTACCTGATCCCGGTGTTTGCGCTGGGCTATGGCGTCGGCTTCATGGACGAATCGTTGAGCTGGACCATGCTCGGCTATGGCAGCGTGATCCTGCTCGGCACCATGCTCTCGACCGGCTGGTTGAGCCCGAAGAAATTCGAAAAATAATAATACTTTTATATTAAAATAGGAGCATGCCACTGCACATATCCCGCTCTCCCCGCACCACCACCCTGCTCCGGCCTCCCAGCCGTGGCATCGGTCTGGTCGAGGTGCTGGTCGGGATGCTGCTGCTTGCCGGCACGCTGATGGGAACCCTGGCGATGCAAGCGCGCCTGCAACAGGCAGCCCTGCACCTGCGCCAGCAACAGGATGCGATGGCGCTGGCAGAGCAGCTGGCCGTGCTGTTGCGTGCTCAGGGCCAGCCCCTGGCGCAGGCGGCCACGCCCTTCCACTGGCAGGCGGCAGATCCGTTTGCTCCCGACAGCTGCAGCGATGCCCCCTGCGCCGATCCCCAACAGCAACTGCGCCATGCGCTGTCAGTCTGGCAGCAACAAGCGACCAGTCTGCTACCGCAGCTACGGCTGCAACTCTGTCCGATCACGGCCGCTACGCCCATGCCGACAGACTGGGCCTGCCCGGCCAGCAACGCTGCCAGCGTGCTGCTGATCCAGCTTGGCTGGCAAGACACACCGTCCAGGGGATCGATGCAGGCACCCGAGTTGATGCTGCCAGTGGCGCTGCCACGCAACACGCCATGACACGCCTGCACCCACCACACGGCATGACCCTGATCGAGCTGCTACTGGCGCTCACGCTCGGCCTGCTGGTCACGGCCGCCGCCTGGCAAGGCCTGCGTCTGGGTCGACAGGCACTCGCCAGCCTGGACCAGCAACAGCAGCTGCAGGACCAGCTGCGCCTGGCGCGCGACTGGCTGCCGCGCCTGTTTCGCCAGCTCAATGCCCGTGCCCCCTTGGATGACGGCCTGCCGATCGTCTACGGCTGGGACGACGCGGTCTACCGCAACCCCGGCACGGTGCGGCGCTTCAGCGATATCAACAGCATCCGCAACGGCAATCGTCCGGCCGCCTGTGGCAGCAGCACGGACAGCGCCTGCCGCAATGGCAGCGATATCCTGGCGCTGCGCTACCACGGCGCTGATGGCCCCTCCGGTCCTGGCAGTGATGGCGGCGTGCTGAACTGCATCGGTCAGCCGCTGGGGGCCAGCAGCGGCGCGGCCTACGCCTTTCTGCATGTGAACCGGCACAGCGTCACCGGCGAGCCGCAGCTGTCCTGCGCCTATCTCTCGGCCAATGGCGTCTTCACCTCGACCGGCCTGATTCCCGGCGTGGAAAGCCTGCAGCTGCTCTATGGCCTGGCCGATGCCACCCATCCAGCGCAGATCACGCAATGGCGGACTGCCAGCGAACTGGATGTAGCCGGCAACCGCGCTGCGACCGAAGCACAGTGGCTGCAGGTCCGTGCCATCCGCCTTGGTCTGGTGCTGCGCAGCGCCAGCCAGCCGTCGCAAGCCTCCCTACCGCAAACGCTTTATCCGCTCGGCCAGGCACACGCTGCGCAACACCCTGCGGACAACGGCGCCAGCCTCAGCTTGCCGGCAGACCATCGGCAGCGCCGGCTGCTGCAGCTGCAATTCCGGCTCGGCACATGACACGGCCAGCGCACGGTTTTTCCCTGATCGTGGTGCTGGCCTTGTTGCTGGCCCTGTCCGCACTGGCCAGCACCGGCGTGGCACCCTTGCTGCTGGAGCAGCAGGTATTGCAACGCGAGCGGGCGCAATTGCAGGCCGAACAGGCGGCGCTGGCCGCCATGGATGCGGCGCAAGCCAGTCTGACAGCCACCTTGGCGCAGCAGGAATCCAGCCTGGACTTTCCCGGCAGCCCGCGCCCACCGCGCTACCAGTGGCAGCTGCTGCAGGCCGACGCCACACAACAACGCTACCGCCTGCTAGCCGCCAGCTATCTGCCCACACAGGGTGGCGTCCTGCTGCAAGGCGAAGTCCGCATCGCCCTGCCGGCAAGCCCGACTTCTACCGCAGATACCCGACTACTCCGGCTGCAATCCCTGCCCTGGACCGCCTTGCCGCAGGCCTGGCGCTGACCCAGCGGCCCTACCCATCCACGCACTCATGACTGCCCGATTTCATCCCGCACGCGCCCACGCTTCGGGCTTCACCCTGCTGGAGCTGCTGATCGCGCTGGCCTTGATTGCCACCCTGGCGAGCTGGGCTTATCCAGCCTACCAGCGCTATCTGCTGCAAGGCCAGCTGGGCAGCGTACGACTCACCCTGGCCGAGCTGTTGCTGCGCGAAACCAACTGGCGCAACAGCCAGCCTGATTTCGCCCGCTTTGCGCCCGGTACCGCCCATGTGCTGCTGGATGGCATGGTGACGCCGGCAGGCATCGTCTTGGGCGCACGCCGCTGCCAGGCCACCACGGGCATCAGCACTACGCCAGCAGCACCCGATTGTGTCGAGGTATTTGCCCAGCCCAATACAAGCACCCACTGGCGCGAACTGTCACTCGACAGCCTGGGCCAACGTCGCTGCCAGGCGGAACCACAGCTGCGCTGCTGGCCATGAAAAAACATCTTTCTCCACGCGGCTTTACGTTGATCGAGCTGCTGCTGGTGCTGGGTCTGCTGGCAGGCCTGCTGCTGATCAGCAGCAGCGGCTACCGGCAACTGCGCCAGCGCGCCGACCTGCAAGTGGCAGGCTCCAGCCTGCTGGCCGCCGCGCGACAGGCACGCGCACACGCCATGGCAAGCGGTGACAGCGTGGGACTGGAAGCCCTGGATGCGAGGGCATGGCAGCAAGGCTGGCTACTGTTTCGGGATCTGGATGGCAATGGCCGTTTTGACAGCGGTAGCGATACCCTGCTGCAGCTGCAGCCGCCCTTGCCTGCGGGCCTGCAGCTACAGGCCCCGGGCGATGCGAATGGCAATGCCAACACCCTGGCCGCCGGCTATCTGCTGTTCAACCCGCGCGGCTTTCCCAGAACCCGATCCGGATCGCTGGCCAATGGCCAGCTGGAACTGCGCCATGGCAGCCAGCTGCAGCGGCTGATCTTTGACCAGACCGGCCGCATGCGCCTGTGCGAAGCAGTCAATCCCGGTTGCACATAAAAAAACGCCGTACCGGAAAACCGGTACGGCGTACATGTGTTGGCGGAGTGGACGGGACTCGAACCCGCGACCCCCGGCGTGACAGGCCGGTATTCTAACCAACTGAACTACCACTCCTGGTAGCAGCAGAATGTTGCCACCCTGCTTGCCAGTGCTGCTGTTGCCAGCAACGTGTTTGGCGACCCTACGGGGATTCGAACCCCGGTACCTACCGTGAAAGGGTAGTGTCCTAGGCCTCTAGACGATAGGGTCATGACCTTCTTGGACTAAAAAGCCTTGCACGGATGCAAGGCTTGTATATTGGCGGAGTGGACGGGACTCGAACCCGCGACCCCCGGCGTGACAGGCCGGTATTCTAACCAACTGAACTACCACTCC
>JAAYCV010000151.1 GCA_012729605.1 Ramlibacter sp.
GGTCAAAGGTCTCGGCAAACACCGGTTTCTTCAGCAGTTTCGGGCCCAGCACCAGGCCCAGCGTGGCCACGGCAATGCCGCCGCCCATGACCAGCATCAGGCCCAGGTCATTCAGCATCAGGAATTCAAGCACGATCTCCGGCATCATCATGGTGGAGAGCGCCAGGCCAAAACCGAACAGCAGGCCGGCCAGCAGGGTAGACAAGGTCTTGGCCATCAGAACCACCTCGTGATCAGGTTGGCAGTCAGCAGGCCGGTCGCCATGAAGGTCAGCACCGCCACCACCGAGGGCATGTGGAAGGAACCGATGCCACAGATGCCGTGGCCGGAGGCGCAGCCGCCGCCCAAGCGCGCACCATAGCCGACAAACAGCCCGCCCAGCAGCAGCTGCCAGCCCGGAATCGTGGTGGTGACGCGCTCGCCGTTGCCAAGCAGCAGCCACCAGACAAAGGCACCCAGTACCACGCCCAGCGCGTAGACCAGCCGCCAGTTGCGCGAAGCGATGAAGCGCGCCTGGTGGAAGAACGGGTGCTTGATGAAAAACGACCAGGTCGTGGTGTAGACCGGGCTGAGGCCGCCAAAGCGGCCGGTCAGCACGTACAGCACCGCAGCACCGAGGCCAATGCACATGCCGCCCACCAGATAGTGAAGCCAGCCGTAGGGGAAGGGTTCGGTTAATATATTCATGATTTGTATATTGTATGAGGTGGCGCTGATCCCGACAAGTCCATTGGGCCTTGGGGACAAAAAAGGGTGGCCCGTGAGCCACCCTGCATGTCATGACGGTGTGCCGTCTTACTTGGCCCAGCTGTCCTTCAGGCCGGTCACGCGGTTGAATACCGGCTTGCCACTGGCGTGATCGACACGGTCGCTGGCAAAGTAGCCCAGGCGCTCGAACTGGAAATGGCTTTCCGGACCGACGTCGGCCGCAGACGGTTCGACCCAGGCCGTCACCGTCTTCAGGCTGTCCGGGTTCAGCACGGTCAGGAAATCGCGACCGCCGGCATCCGGATGGGCTTCGGTGAACAGGCGGTCGTACAGGCGCACCTCGGCCTGCACGCCATCCTCGGCACCAACCCAGCCGATCACGCCCTTGACCTTGACGCTGTCTGCACCCGGCGTGCCGCTCTTGGTATCCGGAATCAGTTCGACCAGCACATTGCTGACCTGGCCATCGGCATCCTTCTCGAAGCCGGTACAGGCCACCACATAGCCGTACTTCAGGCGCACCTTGTTGCCTTCCACGGCCTGGCCGCTGGCATTGGTGTGCGGCGGGTAGAGGCGGCGATAGCCTTTTTCCGGCACTTCCATGAAGTCCTCGCGCTCGATCCATACCTCGCGGCCCAGGCGCATGCGGCGCTGGCCCATTTCCGGGTGGTGCGGATGCAGCGGTGCCTGGCAGTCTTCCAGCGTGCCGGCGCCCATCAGCGCATCCCAGTTGGTAATCGTCACGCGCAGCGGATCCAGCACCGCCATGGCACGCGGCGCCACCGGATCCAGCACATCGCGCAGCGAACCTTCCAGCGTGCCGTAATCGATCCAGCTGTCGGCCTTGGTCACGCCGATGCGCTCGCAGAACAGGCGCAGGCTCTCGGGCGTGTAGCCGCGGCGGCGCAGGCCGGCCAGCGTCGGCATGCGCGGATCGTCCCAGCCCTGCACATGGCCGTCATCGACCAGCAGCTTGAGCTTGCGCTTGCTGGTCACGACATAGGTCAGGTTCAGGCGGGCAAATTCGTACTGGCGCGAAGGCGGCGTGTTGATGATGCCGCCAGCCGCCAGATGCTCCAGCAGCCAGTCGTAGAACGGGCGCTGGTCTTCGAACTCCAGCGTGCAGATGCTGTGCGTGATGTTTTCCAGCGCATCCTCGATCGGATGAGCAAAGGTGTACATCGGGTAGATGCACCACTGGTCACCGGTGTTGTGGTGGTGCGCGCGGCGGATGCGGTAGATCGCCGGATCGCGCATATTGATGTTGGGGTGCGCCATGTCGATCTTTGCGCGCAGCACGGCGGCGCCATCGGCCAGCTCGCCGTTGCGCATCTGGGCAAAACGCTCCAGGTTCTCCTGCACGCTGCGGCTGCGGAACGGGCTGTCGGAACCGGGCGTGGTGAAGTCGCCACGGTGCTTGCGCATGTCGTCGGCGCTTTGCTCGTCCACATAGGCCAGTCCCTGTTCGATCAGGTAGACCGCGGCGCGGTGCATCAGCTTGAAATAGTTGCTGGCGTAGTACAGGTGGGTCTCGGGCTGGCCGTTGATCTCGCTGGTCCAGTCAAAGCCCAGCCAATGCACCGCCTCGACGATGGCATCGACGTACTCCTGGCTTTCCTTTTCCGGGTTGGTATCGTCAAAGCGCAGGTGGCAGACGCCGTCGTAATCCTGGGCCAGGCCAAAGTTCAGGCAGATGCTCTTGGCGTGGCCGATGTGCAGGTAGCCGTTGGGCTCAGGCGGGAAGCGCGTGCGGATGCGCGCCGGGTCCAGCGCGCCGGCCTGGTGGTGCGCGGCATCGCCGGGCGAGCCGCCCCAGTGGCGCTGGCGGTGCGTCCCCTGTTCCAGGTCGGACTCGATGATCTGGCGCAGGAAGTTGCTGGGCTTGCTGCTGGTGTCTTCGGCCGCAGCAGGGGTATTCGGTGCATGTGTAGTCATGCCCCCGATTTTAGCCGGCTGCCCGCCACTTGCAGGCCTGCCACGGCGGAAACCGCCCGGCGCTCAGGACTGTCCCAGCTCCTTGAGCTTGATAAAGGCCAGTGCCGCCATCACGGCGTCGTTCAGCGCGTCGTGCGCATCGCGCCGCGGCAGCTGCAGGTCGTCCATCAGCGTGTCAAAGCGCAGGTCGATATCGGCATTGTCATGCTGCTTGTACGAGGGCAGGCGCTTGAATTTGTAGTCGTAGTACATGGCCGAGACCTCGATTTGCCGGTTGGGCAGCTTGATGCCGATCAGTGGCTTCATGGCGCGGTTGATCATGGCGGCATCGAACTCGAGGAAGTAGCCGACCAGCGGCCGGCTGCCGATAAAGCGCAGCAGTTGCAGCATGGCGATATCGACCGGGATGCCGCAGGCCACATCGGCCTCGCGCAGGCGATGCACCCGGATGCTCTCGGCCGAGACCGTGCCCTGCGGCTGTACCAGCACCTCGAAACGCTGGCTGCTCAGGATGCGCTTGCCGTGGATGCGCACCGCGCCGATCGAGATGATGTCGTCGGTGCGCACGTTGAGGCCGGTGGTCTCGCAATCCAGCGAGATGTATTCGTCCGGCGGCGGTTCCTCGAACAGGAAGGAGAACTCGTCTGATGCCAGGTGATTTTTCTGCCAGCGCAGGCGCAGGCCGCCGAGCCAGGACTTGCTTGCAAGACTGCCAAATGCCATGCTGCCTCCGTCCTCAGATCACGTCCAGGCGGAAACGCTGGCGCAGCGTGGCCTTGAAGCGCTTGACCAC
>JAAYCV010000152.1 GCA_012729605.1 Ramlibacter sp.
AAGGGGTAATGGGGCCGCTAAAGCGGCTCTTCGCCCCCTCTTGAGCGGAGCAAAGCAGTCGAAATGGCGGGATTTTCAGCGGGAACGATGGCAAGTGACGCGTTGAGGGAGGTTATGCAATGGTCTTGAAGTAGGATTCAGACAGGGGTGGGGGAAGAAACGGCATCCAGCGCCGATAGCGAGGGAGCAAAGTGCTGCAACAAGGCCGTGCGGCGCAAGCGACCGTTATCGGTCAACAGGCCGGCCGCGGCGCTGAACGGCGCCTCGGCGCGCAGCCACTGGTGCACGCGGGCGTAATCGGGCAAGCTGGCGTTGACGCCATCGACGGCCGCCTGCAGATCGGCATCACGGGCAGCGCCACGCGGCACCAGCACGGCGACATTGCTGGCGCGCGACTCGCCATGCAGCCAGGCCTGGGCAATCGCCGGCTGCTGCGTCAGTTCGGCCTCGACCCATTCGGGATGGACATTGCGGCCATAGGCGGTGACGAACATGTGCTTCTTGCGACCCTGCAGCAGGATGAAGCCATCCTCTTCGCGCGCCAGATCGCCGGTGTGCAGCCAGTTGCCCTGCAACGGCGCTTCCCCCAGGTAACCCAGCATGCGCGGGCCTTGCACCAGCAACTCGCCATCATCAGCCAGGCAGACCCTGGCATGCGGCAAGGGCTGGCCAACGCTGCCGATACGGCGCGCCTGCGGCGTGTTCAGGCAGACCACGGAAGCGCATTCGGACAGGCCATAGCCCTCCCACACCGGCAGCCCCAGGCGTTCGGCCCGCTGCAACAGCTGGACGCTGACAAAACCACCGCCCACTGCCAGCATGCGCAGGCTGGACGGCGGCTGCCAGCCCTGCTCTGCCGCCTGCACCAGAGCCAGCAGCAGTTGCGGCAGCAGAATCACGCTGTGCGGCTGCTCACGCTGCAGCAAGGCCAGCAGGCGCGAAACGTCCAGCCCGGCCGCACCCGACCAGCCAATCTCCGCCAAGGACGGCACGATCACCTCGGCACCCTGCAGCCACTGGGCGTAGACCCCAGCAATGTTTTCCAGCAGTGTGGCCAGTGGCAGCAGGCACAGGTGGCGCTGCAGCTGCAGTCCGGCCGTGGCCTGACGCAGGCTGTCGGCCACGGTCAGCTGGGTTTCCAGTGACAGGCAAACCCCCTTGGGCTGCCCGGTGGTTCCGGAGGTGTAAGTGATCTTGGCCGTACCTGCATGCAGCGCCTGGCTCTGCGGCAGCGTGCGCTGGTAGATCCCGCTGTGCACAGGCACAAAGCCGGCCTGCTCCAGTACGCCAGGCTGCAGCTGGTGGCCAATCAGCGTATCGATAGCGGCACTGTCCAGCACATGGCGCTGCTGGCCGGCCGAAAAAAAGCCGGGCACCGGCACACAGACCAGGCCACTGGCGGCCAGCGCCAGGTCGTGCAGGCACCAGGCGGCGCTGTTGTCCAGCGCCAGCGCCACGCGTCGGGCGCGCAGCTTTGCCAACATCTGCTGCGCCTGTTCCAGTTGCTGCAGCAGCTGTTTGCCGTTCAGGCTGGCATCACTGCCACGCAGCACCGGGCGATTGGCGGCCCAGGACAGGGCCAGCAACAGGCTCTCAATGGACATCGCTGCGCTCCACGACCTGCGCCGGCCAGAGGCGCAGACGCTGCAGCTGGGCACGCGCCTGC
>JAAYCV010000025.1 GCA_012729605.1 Ramlibacter sp.
ACCATCACCAGACCGAAGGTATCGGTGACGCTGGGGAACACCATCACGTCGGCACTGCGGTAGGCGGTGGACAGCGGTTCGCCCTTGAGCACGCCAAGCCAGCGCGCCTCGGGGAAGCGCGCGCGCAGCTTCTCTTCTTCCGGGCCGGAGCCGACCACCCACTTCTCGCCGGGCAGGTCCAGCTCCAGGAACTTGTGCACCTGCTTTTCCACGGCAATGCGGCCGACGTAGAGGAAGACTGGATCCTTCTCGCGCGGCAGGAACTCGCCATCGGGATGGAAGGCATCGAGATTGACGCCGCGCGACCACAGGCGCGCCTTGCTGAAGCCGCGCTCCTTCAGGTCCTGCACGATGGCCGGCGTGGGTGCCATGGTGGAACGCGCCGCATTGTGGAACTTGCGCAGTACCGCATAGCTGATGCCGACCGGCAGGCGGAAGCGCGCGTGCACGTATTCGGGAAAGCGGCTGTGGTAGGCGCTGGAAAACGGCCAGCCCAGCTTGATCGCGGTATGGCGCGCCATCCAGCCCAGCGGGCCTTCGGTGGCAATGTGCAGGCAATCCGGATCGAAGGCCTGGATGCGCTGCGCGATCTGCGCCGGCGTGGCCAGCGCCAGCGAAATCTCCGGGTAGGTCGGGCACGGCATGGAGCGGAACTCCAGCGGCGACAGGATCTGCACCTCATGCCCCAGCTCCTGCAGGTGGGCGGTGGTGGTCTTCAGCGTGCGCACCACGCCATTCACCTGGGGCTCCCAGGCGTCCGTCACAATCATGATTTTCATGTCACTCGCTTCCGTGTCCGGGGGCGGCCTCATGCTGCCCCGCACCATAATGTGTGACCATTGGACGGGTTTTGCACGACGAACACGTGTCGAACCCGTGACGTCTGCGTGTCAACCCCAGATGCCCTGCATCAGTGCCAGCACCGCCGCGGCGGCGGCCACCTGCGTGATCAGCGTCAGCGCCACGTACCAGCCATAGGAGCGGCTGCCGCTGACCAGGGCCAGCGTGGCCTTGGCCGTCGAACCCGAAGCCAGCACGCCCACCAGGCCCCATTGCGCCGTGGTTTGCGGCATATGGCCGGATGTTGCCATGCGCGCAATACTGACTGCCGCTGCCTGCAGCTCGGTCAAGGCCGCCAGCATCGCCGCCAAGATCGCCACGGTATCGCCAAACAGATGGCGCAGCCAGGCCGCCATGATGGATACCAGCGCAATCGCCAGGGCGATCAGCAATGCGTGGCTGAGCTTGAAGGCACGTGCCGATGCCGGTGCAGTCTCTTCCGGTACCGGCTGCTGCAGCGAACGGCGCAAGCCGATCAGTGCCCCCAGCAACAGCACCAGCACCGCCATGCCCAGGGGCGCTGCCGTGGCCAGCAGCAGGCCAGGCGCCACCGCCCAGACCACGGCACCAAGCAACAGCAGCGAGGCCAGGTTGGCCAGTATCGCGGCAGCTCCGGCCTCCAGGGCGCTGCCGGTATCGGACTTGCTGCGCTGCCCCATGCTGGCGGTAGCGGCCGTGGACGAGGCAAAGCCGGCAAAGAAACCAGCCACTGGCAGGCCCCAACGCGGCCCGACCATGCGCTGCGCCACATGGCCCAGCACGCCCACCGCCATCACCAGTACCACCACCTTCCACACCGTGCGCAGATGCAGCACGCCCCAGGGATCGACCGCGGCGGCCGGCAGCAGCGGCATCACCACCAGCCCCGCTACCAGCAGCACCATGCCATCGCGCACTTCCTGCTCGCTGATCAGGTTGCGGCTGATGTTCTTGAGCTGGCTCTTGGCCTGCAGCAGCACTGCCACCACCACGCCCAGTGGCACGGCCAGCTCCGGACGGTGCATCGCCAACCCGGCCAGCGCCATGTTCACCAGCAGCGCCGCCTCGCCGGTCAGGCCGACATCGTCCGGCTCGTTGCGCATGTAGCCGGCCACGCCATAGGCGCCAATCACCAGCACGGCCACCATGTAGATACCGACGCCCAGTTCCATGCAGATGGCACCCGCCAGCGCCACCAGCGCATGCGTGCGGATGCCGGCCATGGTTTCGGTATTGCGGCGCTCGCGCACCATGCCGATCAGCAGGCCGATACCGAGTGCCGCGAGAATGCCGCGCAAGCTGTCATTCCATTCCATCCCCGAGTACTCCTCTGCCCTGTGCGGGCTTGTCTGGCCAGCATATACCAACTGGCCTCGCCTGCGGAGCGGGGCCATGCCGGAGGCCATTCATGCCCTTGCCGCCACTGCGTGAATGAACCTTTTGTCACAGCCGCTGGCCTAGAATTTCTGCATGACTGACAAGCAGACCCCCTCTCCCCGCCCGATTCCGATCCAGACCGCTGCGCCACGCCCCTCCGCCGAAGACAAGGCGCGCGAAAAAGCCGCCCTGCTGGCCGCGGCCGAAGCCGCGCCCTGGCGCCTGCAGGACCTGATGCGCGCCCCCCACCGGCTTGGCTTTTTCCTGGCGATGCTGCTGCTGGTGCTCGGCAGCCTGTGGTGGGCACTGGTGCAGGTCGACCGCTTCAGCAGCGCCCTGCAGCTGCAGCAGACGATCCCGGCCACGCTGGTCCACGCCAACGTGATGGTCTATGGCTTCATGCCGCTGTACTTTGCCGGCTTCCTGTTCACCGCCGG
>JAAYCV010000153.1 GCA_012729605.1 Ramlibacter sp.
GACGTGGTGCAAGGCGGTGCCGGCACCTCCACCAACATGAACGCCAACGAGGTGGTCTGCAACCGCGCGCTGGAGCTGATGGGCCACCAGCGCGGCGAATACCAGTACCTGCACCCGAACGAACACGTCAACATGGCGCAAAGCACCAACGACGTGTACCCGACGGCCATCCGCATCGCTGCCTGCTTTGCCATCCGCAACCTGCTGGGCGCCATGACCCACCTGCGTAACGCCTTCGCCGCCAAGGCCGAGGAGTTTTCCGGCCTGCTGAAAATCGGCCGCACCCAGCTGCAGGACGCCGTGCCGATGACGCTGGGCCAGGAGTTCTCCACCTACGCCGTCATGCTGGAAGAAGACATGATGCGCCTGGAGAAGGCCGAGAAGCTGATGTACGTGATCAACCTGGGCGCTACCGCCATCGGTACCGGCATCACGGCCCACCCCGAGTACGCTGCGCGCTCGCTGCGCCACCTGCGCGAGATCACCGGCCTGGACCTGTCCACCGCCCCCAACCTGATCGAAGCCACGCAGGACTGCGGCGACTTCGTCGAGCTGTCCGGCGTGCTCAAGCGCATTGCCGTGCAGCTGTCCAAGATCTGCAATGACCTGCGCCTGCTGTCCAGCGGCCCGCGCGCCGGCTTTGGCGAGATCAACCTGCCTGCCATGCAGGCCGGCTCGTCCATCATGCCGGGCAAGGTCAACCCGGTGATCCCCGAAGTGGTGAACCAGGTCGCCTTCGAGGTGTTCGGCAACGACGTGACGATCAACTTCGCCGCCGAAGGTGGCCAGATGCAGCTGAACGCCTTTGAGCCGATCATTGCCAAGTCGCTGCAGCGCAGCCTGGGCCTGCTGGCCACCGGTTGCGTCACGCTGGCCGACCGCTGCGTCTCCGGCATCACCGCCAACGAGGAGCGCCTGCGCCAGAACGTGGAAAGCTCGATCTCGCTGGTCACGGCACTGAACCCGATCATCGGCTACAAGCTGGCCACGCAGATCGCCACCGACGCCTTCGTGCAGGGCCGCAATGTGCGCGACATCGTGCTGGAGCGCCAGCTGATGTCCGAACAGGACCTGGACGACGCGCTGAGCGCCGAGCTGCTGACGCAGCCGCGCGCCTACAACAAGAAGTAAGCGCTTCTTTCAGCCTCGCCTGAACGCAACAGGCCCCGGTGTGAACTGCACCGGGGCCTGTTGTCTTGTGGGCAAGCGGTCCGTATCAGCCGGCGATCTTCTTCACCCAGGCGACATAGGCATCGACCCAGCCTTGCACGAACTTCTGCGTGCCGGCATTGGTGAACTGGAAGTCGGCATCCACCGTGTTGTCGTCAAACTTCAGGTAGGCCTCGGGCGCGGTCAGCGTCGGCATGTCCAGGTAGGAGATGATGTTGCGCAGGTGCTGCTGTGCCAGCGCCGTGCCGATAGCACCCATGGAGGCACCGATCACGCCAGCCGGCTTGCCGGCCCAGACGTTCTGGCCGTAGGGGCGCGAGCCGTGGTCCAGTGCGTTTTTCAGCACGCCCGGAATCGAGCGGTTGTATTCCGGCGTCACGAAGATCACGCCCTGCGCCGCGGCAATCTGCTGCTTCATGCGCTTGACCTGCTCGGCCTGGTTCGCATCGTCATCCTGGTTGTAGAGCGGCAAGTCGCCGATCTCGACAAAATCAAAGGAAAACTCCGGCGGTGCCATCTTCGTCAGCGCCTGGGCCAGCTTCCGGTTATAGGAATCCTGGCGCAGGCTGCCAACCACCATGGCGATCTGGTACTGGGACATCGTTATCTCCTCATGCAGGGGTTGTCGGGGAAGGCTCAGTGTAAAAAGCGGCAGAAGCCATCATCGTGGGCATGGACAAGCGCCTGCTGTAGGACCAGCGCTCAATCCGCCAGTTCGGTGCTGATGCGCACCTCGCCGGTCAGCAGCTTGTGCATCGGGCAGATATTGGCGATTTTCAGCAGCTGGGCACGCTGGTCCTCGTCCAGCTCGCCCTGCAGCACGACGCGGCGTGCAATATCGGTACCGGCTTCCGGCTTGCCATCCGGGTTCAGCGAGAGCTCCACCTGCACGCCGGTCAGCGGGATCTGGCGGCGCGTGGCCACCATCTGGATCGTGATCGCGGTGCAGGCGCCCAGGCTGGCCAGGATCAGCCGATCCGGGCTGCTGGCGGTATTGCCGCCGCCCAGCTCCTCGGGCTCATCGGCGGTCCAGGTATGCCCCAAGTCGTCCTGGAGCGTGACCAGATACGGGGTATCGCCCAGGGTGGCGCGGACAAAGGGAGTGGCGGACATGATCGGTCTCCTTCAGAAAATGGGGCTGCCCACAGCCTACCACCGCGTTACGGCGCACTGGCGACAAGGCCTGATCTTCTTGCGGACTTTGCAGCTTGTCACATCAGCCGGTACAAGGCAAAACGCCAGCCAGGATCCCTCCCGGCTGGCGCGGCTACAGTCAACGGGGCGTCCCACCCCCGCTGTCAGCGCCTCAGCGCTGCTGTTCCTTCTTCTGACGCAGATCGTCCTCCATCATCTCGAACCACATCGCGTTCATGACCGCGAACAGGGCTGCCAGCGGCAGTCCCAGAAGCCAGGCGAAATACCACATGTCAGATCTCCTTTCGTGCTTGTTGACGGGGACAGGGATGCAGTTGCTCAGTAGGCATGACCACCGCCCTCCTCGATTTCTTCCTCGGTGACCTTGCCGCGCATCACCGAATAGACCCAGCTGGTATAGGCCAGAATGATCGGGATGAAGATGATGCTGGCCACCAGCATGATGAACAGGATCAGGTGGCTGGAGGAGGCGTCCCAGACCGTCAGGCTGGCCTGCGGCTGCACGCTGGACGGCAGGATGAAGGGGAACATGGACACGCCCACGCTCAGCACCGTGCTGGCCACGGCCACGCCGTTTGCCAGCAGCGTGAACAGCTCGCGCCGCTGCGTGAAGCCCCAGGCCGCCAGCAGCGAGCCCAGCACGCCCAGCGCCGGCACCAGCCACAGTACGGGGGCCTTGCCATAGTTGGCAAACCACTGGCCGGCCACGCCGCCTTCAGCCGTCTTCATCATCGGATTGGACGGGCCGGAGGTGAGCACCTCGCTGGTGATGCGGTAGCCGTCCACCGTGAGCCACAGCATCACGCCGGCCAGGATGAACAGCACTGGCGTGAGCAGCGCAAAGATGCGGCCATAGCGGCGTGCGCGCTGCTGCACCGCCCCCTCGGTCTTGAGCTGCAGCCAGGCCGCGCCATGCGCCGCCAGCATCACCACCGACACCAGCCCGCACAGCAGCGCAAATGGATTCAGCAGGCCAAAGAACGTGCCGTCGTAGTAGATCTGCATGTCGGGTTCGAGCCGGAACGGCACGCCCTGCAGCACATTGCCCATGGCCACGCCAAACACCAGCGCCGGCACCAGGCCGCCAATGAACAGGCACCAGTCCCAGGTGGTACGCCAGGCCGGGCTTTCGATCTTGCTGCGGTACTTGAAGCCGACCGGACGCAGGATCAGCGCCAGCAGGATGGCAAACATCGCCAGGTAGAAGCCGGAAAATGACACCGCGTACAGCTGCGGCCAGGCGGCAAAAATCGCGCCGCCACCCAGGATCAGCCAGACCTGGTTGCCTTCCCAGATCGGGCCGATGGTGTTGATGCCAACGCGGCGCTCGACATCGGTGCGCGCGACAAAGGGGTTGAGCATGCCGACGCCCAGGTCGAAACCGTCGGTCACGGCAAATGCCACCAGCAGCACGCCCAGCAGCAGCCACCAGATGACGCGCAAGACCTCATAGCTCAGGAGTTCGTGAAGAATCATGGTTATCTCTCCTCTTGTGTCCGGTTCAGGGCTGGGCCGCCGTCTGCTGCGGCAGCGCGTAGGGCGAGGTTTTCAGCTCGCGCTTGTCCTGGGCGTCCAGTACCGGGCCCTTGCGGATCGCCTTGAGCATCACCTTCATCTCCACCACCAGCAGCACGGTGTAGAGCGCGACAAAGCCCAGCAGCGAGATCAGCACGGTGCTGGCATTCAGGTTCGATACCGCTACCGCCACGGGCAGCACGCCCTCGATCGCCCAGGGCTGGCGGCCAAATTCGGCGACAAACCAGCCGCATTCGGCGGCAATCCAGGGCAGCGGGATGCTCCACACCGCCAATTTCAGCAGCCAGCGGTGGCGATCGAGCTGGTGGCGCGCCGACAGCCAGAAGAACACCGCCATCAGCACGATGAAGTACATGCCCAGTCCGACCATGATGCGGAAGGTCCAGAACAGCGGTGCCACCTGCGGTACGGTGTCCCAGGCGGCAGCGGCAATCTGCTCTTCCGTGGCCTGGCGCGGATCGTCCAGATAGGCTTTCAGCAGCAGCGTGTGGCCCAGGTCCTTGCTGTGCGCATCAAAGCGCGCGCGCAGCTCGGCCGGGATCTCGCCGTGGCCGTGGCTGCGGATTTCCTCCAGCGCGTCATAGGCCTGCATGCCGTTGCGGATGCGCACCTCGGCCTGCTTCACCAGGTCGTTGATGCCCGGGATCTCGGTCGTCAGCGAGCGCGTGCCGATCAGGCCCATGGCCCAGGGCACGTGCACGGCGTAATCGGTGCGGCGCTCGGCCTGGTTTGGCAGGCCGAAGGCGGTGAACGAGGCCGGTGCCGGCTCAGTCTCCCACATCGCCTCGATCGCGGCCAGCTTCATGCTCTGGTGCTCGCCGGACAGGTAGCCGCTTTCATCGCCCAGCACCACCACCGACAGCGCCGAGGCCAGGCCGAAGGACGCCGCCACCGTCATCGAGCGCCGTGCCAGATCGATATGCCGGCCCTTGAGCAGGTACCAGGCCGAGATGCCGAGCACGAACATCGCCGCCATGGTGTAGCCGGCCGATACCGTGTGCACGAACTTGGCCTGCCCGACCGGGTTGAACAGCACCTCGGCAAAGCTGGTCACCTCCATGCGCATGGTCTGCGGATTGAGTGCCGCGCCGACCGGGTTCTGCATCCAGCCGTTGGCAATCAGGATCCACAGCGCCGAGAAGTTGGTGCCCAGCGCCATCGCCCAGGTGACGATCAGGTGCTTGACCTTGCTCAGCCGCTCCCAGCCAAAGAAGAACAGGCCGACCAGCGTCGCCTCCAGGAAGAAGGCCATCAGGCCCTCAATCGCCAGCGGCGCACCGAAGATGTCGCCGACATAGTGGCTGTAGTAGCTCCAGTTCATGCCGAACTGGAATTCCATCACGATGCCGGTGGCCACGCCAATCGCAAAGTTGATGCCGAACAGCGTGC
>JAAYCV010000026.1 GCA_012729605.1 Ramlibacter sp.
CTGGGCGTGGCGACTGGCAGCGATCTGGTGTTGAGCCTGTTCTGTTACGAGCCGGACGCGCTGCCAGCCTTGCTGCAACAGCTGTCCGGCAGCGCCAGCCCGAACAGCTGGCTGGTATTCCAGGGTCGTGGTCGCGCCGCACTGGAACAGCTGACCGGCCATGGCTTGCCGGTACAGCACGGCAGCAGCCAGTTGCTGGCGCTGCCCTGGCTGGACCAGGCCGGGTTTGACGCGGTGCTCTGGGCCAGCGATTTCAATGCCGTACGCGGTGAAGATTCACTGGTGCGCGCCCTCTGGGCTGGCCAACCCTTTGTCTGGCACATCTACCCGCAGGACGACAATGCCCACCATGCCAAGCTCGATGCCTTTCTGGACTGGTTGCAGGCGCCGGCAGACTGGCGCGATTTCCACCATGCCTGGAACAGCATCGGCGAAGTAGTGTTGCCAGAACTGACGCCGGAGCGGCTGGCGCGCTGGCGCGTCTGTGCGCTGGAGGCACGTGCACGCCTGCTGGCGCAGCCGGATCTGGTCAGCCAGCTGCTGGTGCTGGCGCAGGCCGGCTGAAGCCGACGCGGGCCAAGATTCAGGCGCTGCGCGTATCGGGCAGGCGCCGTGCGATCTCGGTCACCAGCTGCTGCGCCAGCACGCGCTTGCTGGCATGCGGCAGTTCGGTCATGCCTTCGGCATCGACCAGCAGCAAGGCGTTGTCATCCTTGCCAAAAGTGGCCGGGCCGATATTGCCGACCAGCAGTGGCACCTGCTTGCGCTCGCGCTTGGCCTGGGCATTGGCCTCCAGATCCTGGCTTTCGGCAGCAAAGCCGACGCAGAACAGCGAACCGTCCCTGGCCTGCGGTGTCTGCGCCACGGTGGCCAGGATGTCCGGGTTCTCGACAAAGGCCATCGCCGGCACCTCGCCGCTGCCGTCCTTCTTGATCTTGTGCTCGGCGGCTTCTGCCGGGCGCCAGTCGGCGACGGCGGCGGTGGCCACGAAGATGCCGTATTCGGGCAGATGCAGGCGCACCGCATCCAGCATCTGCTGCGCGCTCTGCACATCGATGCGCGTCACGCCCTCGGGCGTGGGCAGGTGCACCGGGCCGGCGATCAGCTTGACCGAGGCACCGGCTTCCTGCGCCGCGCGCGCAATGGCAAAGCCCATCTTGCCGCTGGAATGGTTGGTGATGCCACGTACCGGATCAATCGCCTCGAAGGTCGGGCCGGCGGTAATCAGGATCTGCTGGCCGGCCAGCACCTTGGGCGTGAAATGGGCAATCACCGCCTGCAGCAGCTGCTCCGGCTCCAGCATGCGGCCATCGCCGACTTCGCCACAGGCCTGGTCGCCATGGCCGACACCCAGCACCTGGGCGCCATCAGCCGCCACCTGCGCCAGATTGCGCTGCGTGGCCGGATGCGCGTACATCTCGCGGTTCATGGCCGGCGCAATCAGCAGCGGCTTGCCGGCCGGACGCGCCAGGCAGGTCAGACTCAGCAGTTCGTCGGCACGGCCCTGCACCAGGCGCGCGATGAAATCGGCGCTGCATGGTGCCAGCAGGATCAGGTCGGCATCACGGCCCAGATGGATGTGCGGCATGTTGTCGACGGTGCGCGCATCCCACTGGCTCAGCACCACCGGATGGCCGGACAGCGCCTGCATGGTGACCGGCGTGATGAACTGGCAGGCCGCCTCGGTCATCATCACCTGTACCGTGGCGCCGGCCTTGATCAGCTGGCGACACAATTCGGCCGACTTGTAGCAGGCCACGCCTCCGGTCAGGCCGAGCAGGATATGGCGGCCCTGCAATTCGCCGGCAGCTTGCTTGACGGAACAGTTATCCATGGCTTTCCCCTGTTTACTGCCAGTGTTGCAGGCCATCGATGGCCATGGCATAGCCTTGCACGCCCCAGCCGCACATCACGGCGCGGGCTGCCGGCGAAATATAGGAATGGTGGCGGAAGGCCTCACGCGCAAACACATTGCTGATGTGCAGCTCGACCAGCGGCACCGCCGTGCCCTTGATGGCATCGAGCAGGGCCACGCTGGTATGGGTATAGGCCCCGGCATTCAGCACCACGCCGACCAGCAGGCCCTGCGCATGCAGGCGACCGGCCTCGTGGATGGCATCCACCAGATCGCCCTCATGGTTGCTCTGGCGGAAATCGAGTGTCCAGCCGTGGCGCGCGCAGGCCTGCTGGCACAGCTGCTCGACATCGGCCAGCGTAGACGAGCCGTACACCGTCGGCTCACGCGAGCCCAGCAGGTTGAGGTTGGGGCCGTTGAGCACGAGCACGGTCTTGCTGGCCTGGGTACTGGATGCAGTTGTCATGAAAAAATCCTGTATGCGGGGCAGGCCCGCCTCTGTGCGCATGATACCGCGCGCTCAGGCTTCGGAGTCCAGGTCTGGGATGCGGCTGAAGGCGATGCGCATCGGGGCGTGTTCGATGGCCTCGTGCGAGGTGGCAAAGTAGACCGCATTGCGGCCAAAGCGCTGGTTGAGCGCATCCACGGCGCGCAGCAGATCGTCACGGGCGCGCGGCGTCAGACCGGGCAACTCGCCCGGATCCTCGAACAGGTCTGGCGTGTGCTGCTGGTGCGGCACCAGTTCATGCAACAGCACCCCGACCTGCTGCGGCACCGCCACCGCAGCCAGCCCGTTGCCCCAAGCCAGATCGAGCAGGCGCAGCAACATGGCCGTGTCCTGCGTTTCCTGGAAATGCAGGTCACGCATGGCGGTGGTGGCTTCGGGCAAGGCCATGCCCAGATGGCCCTGCACCCAGACCTGCAGCGCCTGCGCATAAAAGCCCTGCCGGCGCAGTCGCATGGCGGCCTTCTGCAACAGCCGGTGCAGCACGGCACGCGCCGCTTCCGGATGCCGCATCGCCGGTGGCAGCACGTGCGAGTGGCTGATGGAGCGCGCCTCCACCTCAGGGGCCAGATGCCATTCGCCGCGCAGCTTGTCGTACATGGCACTGCCTTCGATGCCGCCCCAGGCGGTACGCAGCAGATCACGCGGCGCGGCGCAGAGTTGCTCCACCGTGTGGATGCCGCAGGCCTGCAGGCGCCGCTCCAGCCGCTTGCCAATGCCATGGATATCGCGCAGCACCAGCCCGAACAGGCGCTGCGGCAGCTCCTCGCGCGTGATCACGGTCAGGCCATCCGGCTTGTGCATATTGGAGGCCTGCTTGGCCAGCAGGATATTCGGCGCGATGCCGATGGAGACCTTGAGGCACGCGCCAAGTTCGTCATGCAGGCGCTGCTTGATCTGTTGCGCCAGCCACTGCGCCCGCTCCGGCGCACGCCAGCTGCCGGTCAGTTCGCAGGCCATTTCATCGATCGACATCACGCGCAGCACCGGCACCAGGCTGTCGACCACGGCCACGGCGCGGTGGTGCATCTGCACATACAGCTCTGGCCGTGCCTCGCGCACGATCAGCTTGGGGCACAGCCGGCGCGCCTCGCTGATGCGGGTGCCGGTGCGGATGCCATAGCCGCGTGCCTCGTAACTGGCGGCAATGCAGCAGCTGCTCTCGGCCATGACCGGCGCCACCACCACCGGCTCGCCGCGCAGGGACGCGTCCAGCTGCTGCTCTACCGAGGCAAAGTAGGCATTGAAATCGATGAAGAGGACGCGCAGCATGGCAATGCAAAATATTTACTGTATGGATTTCCAGTATTCTGCATCAGTTTGGCGACGCTGAACAGTCCCCCGGGCCTTATCGGCCCTGCACCTGCTCCACACCGCGATTCGCCAGCGCATCGGCCTTTTCGTTGCCGGGATCGCCGGCATGGCCCTTGACCCAGTGCCAGCTGATGCGATGAATGCCGCCATGCACCAGCGCATCCAGCTGCTGCCAGAGTTCGGCGTTCTTCACCGGCTGCTTGCTGGCCGTGATCCAGCCCTTCTTCTTCCAGTTGTGGATCCACTCGGTAATGCCCTGGCGCACGTACTGGCTGTCCAGGTACAGATCGACCTGACAGGGCCGCTTGAGCGCCTCCAGGCCGCGGATCACCGCGGTCAGTTCCATGCGGTTGTTGGTGGTCTCGGCCTCGCCACCAAACAGCTCCTTGCTGTGCGATCCGGACTGCAGCCAGACACCCCAGCCGCCCGGCCCCGGGTTGCCCTTGCAGGCGCCATCGGTGTAGATGGTGACGTGTTGCATGCTTGTATTCTCCCGAAGCTTCCGAAGGTCCGGGATCATACACGCCGGCGCGACGACCCGCTCTGCTGCGCTACCGGCACCTGGCTGCGCTGGCGCTTGATTTCCTTCCAGCGCGGCTGCAGCATGCGCATGCCGCGCACGCGCTTCACTGCCGTCAGCAGGTAGACCCCACCCAGCACCGGCCACCAGCGGTCGCCGGCGCGCTCTATCCATTCCAGCCGCTCGAACCAGCGTGCGCTGTCCATGCCCGGCCGATAGCAGCCAAAGCGGCCGCCCTCCACTTCCAGATTCAGCAGGCGCAGCCAGTCGCGCAGCCGGCGATGCCCGATCAGGTCATCCACATCGGGAATGAAAGGCTCGAGCCGTCCGCCCATGCGGTGCGCCAGCATGCTGTAGTGCTGCTGCGCACCCCACAGGCTGGTCGGGTTGAAGCCGATAACGATCAGCCGCCCCTCGGGCACCAGCACACGCGCCACCTCGCGCAGCGTGGCATGCGGATCGGCGCTGGCTTCCAGCGTATGCGGCAGCACCACCAGATCGAGGCTGTTCTCGGCAAACGGCAAGGCGGTCGGGTCCAGGATCAGGTCGGGCTGCGGCTGCGGCACACCGGCGGCCTGCACTTCCTGCGGCGTCACCGTGGCCGGTTCGTCCTGCCAACAGGCCTCCACGCCAGCCAGCCAGCGGTGCTGAATGCGTGAGCTGCGCAGCAGCTGCAGATACTCGCAGCCGATCTGCAAAGCGTGGTAGCCAAAGCAGTCGGCCACCACCTGATCGCCGTGTTCCAGTTCCCAGGCGTGCAGATATCTTCCGGCTGGCGAGCGGAACCATTGCGCAAAATCTATAATCTCGGAGGACATTTCCCTTGATCAGCCTGTTTTGAACCTCATGCACCTGCTGGCGCTACCTGCTTTCAATGACAACTATATCTGGATCCTGCACGACGGCGCTGCCGCCGTGGTGGTCGATCCGGGCGATGCCGCCCCGGTCATTGATGCCCTGCGCGCGCAACAGCTGGCACTGGCCGCCGTGCTGATCACGCACCACCACGCCGACCATGTCGGCGGGCTCGACGCGCTCTACCAGGCCTGCGGCAGCGCTGCCACGCAAGTGTACCTGCCCGTGGCCGACGGCGTGGCGCCCGGCGCCCACGCCAGCGTCCCGGCTTCCGCGATCCATTTTGTCCAGGGCGATGACCACATCACCCTGCTCGGCAGCCCGTTCCGCGTGATCGACGTGCCCGGCCATACCGCCGGCCATGTGGCCTATGCCAGCGATGCCGTTCCCGGCCAGCCACCGCTGCTGTTCTGTGGCGACACGCTGTTCTCCGGTGGCTGCGGCCGCCTGTTCGAAGGCACGCCAGCGCAGATGCTGGCCTCGCTTGATCGCCTGGCAGCCCTGCCCGCCCGCACCCTGGTGTGCTGCGCGCACGAGTACACGCTGTCCAACCTGCGCTTTGCGCTGGCTGCCGAACCCGACAATGCCGAACTGGCCGATTACCTGCGCCAGTGCGAGGCCCTGCGTGCCGAGGGAAAGCCGACCGTCCCGTCCACCATCGGACGGGAACTCCAGATCAACCCCTTCCTCCGGGTCCGGGAGCCTGCCCTGCAGCAGGCCGCGCAGGCACAAGGTGCCGCCAGTACCGGCCCGGTGGACACCCTGGCAGCCCTGCGTGAATGGAAAAACCGCTTCTGATTTCCTGCGCGGCTGCATCGGGTTTCCCGACACCGACTGTTCATGCCGACATTCCGATACCTGTGCGCTGCCCTGATGCTGGTCCTGCTGGCGGGCTGTGCCTCTACCAGCCAGACCTCTTCCACCGGCTCCGGTCTGCGCGTTCCTGACCTGGATCGTGGCCGCACCAGCCTCGGCCTCAACAACCCCAACAACGTCTGGGATCGCCTGCGCCAAGGCTTTGCCATGCCGGATCTGGACAACGCCACCGTGCGTGATCGCGAATCCTGGTACACGCGCAACCCGGCCTCGATCCAGCGCCTGATCGGCAGCTCCGACAAGTACATCTACCACGTGATCGAGGCGCTGGAAAGCCGCAACATGCCGACCGAGATCGCGCTGCTGCCCTACGTGGAAAGCTCGTTCAACCCGCTGGCCGTGAGCAGCGCCAAGGCCGCCGGCATGTGGCAATTCATGCCGGCCACCGGCCGGCAGTACGAACTGCACCAGAACCTGTTCCTGGACAACCGGCGCGATGTGGTGCAGTCCACGCGTGCCGCACTCGACTACCTGCAGCGCCTCTACAACATGTTTGGCGACTGGCATCTGGCGCTGGCCGCCTACAACTGGGGCGAAGGCAATGTACAGCGCGCCATCCGCCGCAACCAGGCGGCTGGCCGTGGCACCAGCTATTCCGAACTGACCATGCCGCAGGAAACGCGCCAGTACGTCCCCAAGCTCCAGGCGCTGAAGAACATCGTGCGCAATCCGGCCACCTTCAACACCGCGCTGCCCAACATCGCCAACCACCCGTACTTCGACCAGGTGCGCATCACGCGCGACATGGACGCCAGCATCGTGGCACGCATGGCTGGCATCTCGCTCGATGATTTCCGCGCGCTTAACCCCTCGCTGAACCGCCCGCTGGTGATTGCCTCGCTGACACCCACGCTGCTGCTTCCCTGGCAGAGCGCGCCGCGCTTCCGTCAGAATCTGGCCAACGCGCGTGACGAACAGCTGGCCAGCTGGACCGTCTGGACCGTGCCGGCCGACATGAGCGTGGCCGAAGTGGCGCGCCAGCACGGCGCCGATGAGGAGGAACTGCGCAGCATCAACCGCATCCCTTCACGCATGCGCGTGCGCAGCGGCTCCACCCTGCTGGTGCCGCGCCAGGATCACCATGCCGACGAGATTTCGCCGCTGGTGGCGCGCAGCGGCAGCATCAGCTTCCTGCCCGAAGTGGCGCTGCAGACCACCTCACTCAAGGCCGAAGTCGGCGACACGATTGCCAGCTTTGCCGAGCGTTTCGGCCTGCCGGTCAGCTCGGTCGCCAGCTGGAACAACGCCAGCCCGAACACGCGCCTGGGCGCCGGCCAGGAAGTGACCGTGCAGCTGCCGCGCCAGCAGGCCAGCCAGTTGCTGCGCCAGCAACAGCAGGCCGAAGCCGCTGCCGAACGCCGCGCACGGGAAGCCGAGGAGCGCGCCGCCGAACGTCGTGCCCGGGAAGCCGAAGAACGCGCTGCGGCTGAACGCCGCACCCGCCAGGCCGAAGAGCGTGCCGCCGCCGAGCGCCGCACCCGTGCAGCAGAGCCGCAGGCACGCGCC
>JAAYCV010000154.1 GCA_012729605.1 Ramlibacter sp.
CCCCCGGCGAGGTGTGTCAGTTTGACTGGAGCCATGAGCAGGTCGAGATCAACGGGGCGCATCAACTGATCAAGGTGGCGCATTTCCGGCTCGCCCATAGTCGTCAGATGTTCGTGGCCGCCTATCCACGTGAGACACAGGAGATGGTCTTCGATGCCCACAACCGGGCGTTCGCTTTCTTCGGTGGCGTGCCGCTGCGCATGGTCTACGACAATCTCAAGGCGGTGGTGCAGACAATTCTGTCGGGCAAGGCGCGCGTGTTCAATCCGCGCTTCATGGCGCTGGCCAATCACTACTTGTTTGAACCGGTGGCCTGTACGCCGGCCTCTGGCTGGGAGAAAGGTCAGGTCGAGAACCAGGTGGGCAATATCCGGGAGTGGCTCTTTACGCCCAAACCCCGCTTTGCCAGTCTGACGGACCTGAATGATTGGCTGGCGCTGCGTTGCCGCGAGTTGGCCAGCCGCCGACATCCTGAGAGCAAGCGCCCGATTGCCGAGGTCTTTGCCGAGGAGCAGGCCACGCTGCGAGCAATCAGCGCGCCTTTTGATGGCTATGTGGAGGAGATGCTGCGTGTCTCGCACACCTGTCTGGTCCGGGTCGATTACAACCGCTACAGCGTGCCGGCAGCCTTTGCGGGCAAAGCTGTGTCGGTGCGCCGCACTGCGCAGCAGATCCGCGTGGTCTGTGAGCAGGAAGTGATTGCTGCGCACCCTCGCCGCTTCGGTCGTGAGCAACTGGTGTGTGACCCCTGGCACTACCTGCCGGTGCTGGAGAAGAAGCCTGGCGCCTTGCGCAACGGCGCGCCTTTCCTGTCGTGGGACTTGCCGCAGCCGATTCAGATCGTACGGGATCGCCTGCTCAAGCAGCCCAAGGGCGATCGTGCCTTTGTCGAACTGCTGCTGATGGCCCGGGAGACCGGCCTGGAGTCCTTGCAAGTGGCCTGCGAACTGGCGCTAGAGTCCGGCCTCACCACCGGCGCCGTGGTGATGAACGAATTGCGCCGACTAAGTGCCCCCAGCGGCCCGCCGCCGATCAATCTGCCTGAACAGTTGCAACTGCAGACGGAGCCTTTGGCTGATTGCGCCCGCTACGACCTGCTGCGTGGGGAGGCTCATGTCCTGCATTGACCACATCGCCCGGCTCAAATCCCTGCACCTGTACGGCATGGCTGCCGCCTGGAGCGAGCTACAAGCCGAGAAGCCCCGCCAGCCGCCCGCGCCGCAAGCGTGGCTGGATCGGCTGATTGAGGCCGAGCAGCGCGACCGCCAAGTGCGTAGCCTGCGCTACCAGCTCAAAGCCGCACGATTCCCCGTTCACCGCGATCTGAGTGCCTTTGACTGGGCGGAAACCCCGCTACCCCAAGCGCAGCTCGAACAGTTCGCCAGCGCCAGCTTCATGGACGCCGCGCACAACCTGATCCTGGTCGGCGGCACCGGCACGGGAAAAACCCACTTGGCCACCGCGCTGGGCGTGGCGGCCATTCATCAGCACAAACGGGTTCGCTTCTTCAACGCCGTCGACTTGGTTAATCAACTGGAGAAGGAGAAACAGCAAGGCAAAGCCGGCAACCTGGCCAAGCAACTGGTTCAGATTGATGCCGTCATTCTGGATGAACTGGGCTACCTGCCGTTTCCGGCCTCAGGCGGTGCGCTGCTGTTTCACCTGATCAGCCAGCTCTACGAAAAGACCAGCCTGATCATCACGACCAATCTCTCGTTCGGGGAGTGGGTGAGTGTATTTGGCGACGCCAAGATGACCACCGCCTTGCTCGACCGTCTCACCCATCACTGCGAAATCCTGGAAACCGGCAACGACTCCTTCCGATTCAAGCAGCGAAAAAAGAAGCCCTCATCCGTTTGATCAACTGGAAACTATTGGACGCTGACAGGTGGAAAGTATTGGGCGCTGATTGACA
>JAAYCV010000155.1 GCA_012729605.1 Ramlibacter sp.
CGCCCAGGCCGACAGCCGGCTGCAGCCCGGTGATGTGGTGCGCGTGCCACCAGTGCGCGTGGCCCAGCGCAGTACCGTCGAGCAGGCTGAAGCCACGCCGCCGCGCGAATTTCCGGCACTGCTCGAGGACGAGTACGTGCTGGCCGTCAACAAGCCAGCCGGCGTCGCCGTGCATGGCGGCAGCGGTGTCAGTTTTGGCGTGATCGAACAATTGCGCCGGGCGCGGCCGCAGGCCCGCTTCCTGGAGCTGGTGCACCGGCTGGATCGCGAAACCAGCGGCATCCTGCTGATCGCCAAGCGCCGTTCGGCCCTGACCGCGCTGCAGGACCAGTTCCGCCAGCGCGAGACCGGCAAGACCTATCTGGCGCTGGTCTGGGGCGACTGGCAGGAGAAGCGCAAGGTCATCGATACGCCGCTGCGCAAGTTCCTGCTGCCGGGCAAGCCGGGGCAGGAGGGCGAGCGCCGCGTGCGAGCCACCACGCGCGATGATCCCGAAGGCATGAAATCGGTCTCGCTGGTGCGCGTGGCGCAGCGCATCGCGCATCCGCTGGGCGCCATGACGCTGCTCGAAGTCACCATCAAGACCGGCCGTACGCACCAGATTCGCGTGCACCTGGCTTCGAGTGGCCACCCAATCGCTGGCGACGAGAAATATGGCGATTTCGAGCGCAACCGCAGTCTGCAGAAGGCCGGGCTCAAGCGCATGTTCCTGCACGCCTGGCGGCTGCGCTTCGTGCACCCGGCCACGGGCGAGGAAGTACAGCTTGAACAGCCGCTGGAGCCGGCGCTGGCTGGCTTTGTGCAGCAGGCCGGCGATGCCGCCAGCCACACTATGGAATGAGGACGGAAGACAACACCATGCAACACCGCTTCGACCTGATCTGTTTTGACTGGGACGGTACCCTGTTTGACTCCACCAATTGCATCACGCTGGCGCTGCAGCAGGCGGTGGTCGATGTGGGTGGTGCCCGCCCGACGCGCGAACAGGCCAGCTACGTGATCGGCCTGGGCCTGCTCGATGCATTGCGCCAGGTCGCGCCCGATGTGCCGCAGGAGCGCTACCGCGAGCTGTCCGACCGCTATCGCGTGCATTATTTCCGCCATATCAACGACATCACGCTGTTTGATGGCGTGCCGGAGCTGCTGGCCGAGCTGCGCGGCCGTGGCCACCAGCTCGCCGTCGCCACCGGCAAGAGCCGCCGTGGCCTGGATGAGGCACTGGAAACCGTCGGCCTGACGCACATGTTCGATGCCTCCCGTACCGCTGACCAGACCGCAGGCAAGCCGGATCCGCAGATGCTGCTGGAGCTGATGGAAGAGCTGGACGTGTCACCCGAACGCACGCTGATGATTGGCGACACCACGCACGATCTGGAGCTGGCCTACAACGCGCGCTGCGCCAGCGTGGCGGTGAGCTATGGTGCGCACGGCACCAGCGGCTTCGAGCGCTGGCAGCCGCTGCAGGTGGTGCACAGCGTGGCCGAATTGCGCAGCTGCCTGCTGCAGCCGCCTGCATGAACGCGATTCCGCTCTGTGCCTCCAGTGATATCACCGACGGTGGCGATGCCTGGCCGTTCGAGGTGCTGGAGCGTGGCTATCCGTGCCGTGCCTTTGTCGTGCGTTTTGAAGGGCAGCTGCATGCCTGGCTGAATCGCTGCACCCATGTGGCCATGGAGCTGGACCTGATGCCGAATCGCGTGTTCGATGCTTCCGGCCAGTGGCTGATCTGTTCCAGCCATGGTGCCTTGTTTGATCCGGCCAGTGGTGCCTGTGCGGGTGGTCCGTGCCAGGGTGGCCTGCAGGCGGTGCAGGTGCTGGAGCAGGATGGCCAGGTGTTCTGGCTGCCGGATGCCGATATCCAGCCTGCAGGCTGACAGGGCAGGCCCTACAATGGCTGAACGCCGGGCTGGCAACAGGCCGTGCCCGGTTTGCATTTTTCACTCCGAAACCCCATGTCCGAACCTCAAGACGATTCCCTGATCCCGGTCCCTCCGCGCAAGCAGGACTGGGAACGCACCACCCTGGAAAAGATCGCGATGGCCTCCATCCGCGAACAGCAGGCGGCACGCCGCTGGCGCACTGTCGTCCGCATGGCCTGGCTGGCCTTCTTCGTGCTGCTGGCCTGGCTGCTGTTCCAGCGCACCCCGTCCAGCATGGGCAAGGTGACTGCGCCGCACACTGCCATGGTCGATATCCGCGGCGAGATCGCCGACGGCTCCGATGCCAGCGTCAGCAATATCCTGCCGGCGGTAGAGGCGGCCTTTGCCGACCAGGGCTCGCGTGCCGTGATCCTGTCCATCAACTCCGGCGGTGGCAGTCCGGTGCAGGCCGGCATCATCAACGAAGAGCTGATCCGCCTCAAGAAGCAGTACAACAAGCCGCTTTACGCCGTGGTCTCTGACACCTGCGCTTCCGGTGCCTACTACATCGCCGTGGCGGCCGACGAGATCTACGTTGACAAGGCCAGCATGATCGGCAGCGTCGGCGTGCTGATGGACGGCTTTGGCTTCACCGGCACCATGGAGAAACTCGGTGTCGAGCGCCGCCTGATCACGGCTGGCAGCAACAAGGGCCTGATGGACCCGTTCAGCCCGCTGGACGAAGGCCAGAAGGCGCATATGCAGACCATGCTCGACCAGATCCACCAGCAATTCATCCAGGTGGTGCGCGAAGGCCGCGGCAGCCGCCTGAAGGAAACGCCCGAGCTGTTCTCCGGCCTGGTCTGGACCGGCGAGCAGGCGGTGCGCATGGGTCTGGCCGACAAGCTGGGCAATACCAGCTATGTGGCACGCGAAGTGGCCAAGTTCGAGCGCATCGTGGATTACACCCAGCGTGAGAACGTGGCCGAGCGTCTGGCACGCCGTTTTGGCTCGGCAGTGGGCGAGGGCGCGGTGAAAGCACTGGGCAACACGGCAAGCTGGCGCTGATGGCGTGACAAAGCACACACTATCGCCATTTTCTGACATCAAGCTGTCGATTCACGCGATTACACTGCAGCGTCAGACGTTTTTGTCTGCCCGTATCCAGCCGGCACCCGGGCGCCGGTCCTGACTTTTTCCAGGAGAGACCATGTCGATTGATCTGACTTCCGTGCTCAAGACCAAGGCCGCCGGCCTGTTGACCGATTACCTGCAGGGCCAGCTTGGCTTGTCCGGCGACACGGCCAGCCGTTCTGCGGCGCTGGCACTGCCGGCATTGCTGGGCAAGCTAGTGTCCCAGACTGATTCTGGCGACAACATGACCCGCCTGTTCAACCTGATCACCGGCCCCGAGGTCGAGAGTGGCTATGACCGCATCGAGCCTTCGCTGCTGCAGAAGGGCGCCAAGTGGCTGAGCCTGCTGTTCGGCGATAACGAGGTGAGCGGCCTGGCACGTCTGCTGGGTGGCAAGACTGGTATCGCACCGGAGCAGGGCAGCAGCCTGCTGTCGGCAGCACTGCCGCTGGTGCTGGGTGCACTGCGCTCGCAAGTCGAGACCGGCAAGCTGTCCAAGCCGCAATTCGTGGGCTTGCTCAACGAGCAGAAGGGCTTCCTGGCCCGCGCGCTGGATGGCAGCCTGCTGTCCGGCCTGGGTCTGGGTTCGCTGGCTGCCGCAGTTCCGGCGGCGGCCGCTCGTGCGGCGGCACCGGTGCAGCAGGCCGCTTCTGGCGGTGGCTGGAAAAAGTGGCTGTGGATCGGTGCACTGGCGGCGCTGGCGCTGCTGCTGCTGCGCATGTGCAACCAGCAGCCGGTCGAGCAGCCGTCCGCGGCTCCGGCCAGCGCCACGGCATCGGCACCTGCCGTCGTGGCTGCTGATTCGGCGTCCGAAGCGGCCGCTGCCGTGCTGGCCGCTTCCGAGGCTGTTCCTGCTACTGATGCTGCCTCTGTCACTCCGGCAGCCCCGGCCAGCGCTGTGGCCCTGGCAGATGATGCCGTTACCTGGGAAAACGGCGTGCTGTCGGTCTACTTTGCTACCGGCAAGACCGATGTGAACCAGGCTGCGGCGGATGCCGTGTCTGCCGACATCGTGGCACTGGGCAAGCAGGGCCGCAAGCTGGTGGTCAGCGGCTACAACGACCCGCGTGGTGATGCTGCCCTGAACGCCGAGCTGTCCAAGAAGCGTGCCCAGGCGGTGCAGGCCTACCTGATCGCCCAGGGTGTGCCGGAGTCAGGTATCGAGCTGCGCAAGCCCGAGCAGACTGATGGTGCCAGCGGCAACCTGGCCCAGGATCGCCGCGTCGACGTGATCGCCGAGTAATCGTGACACTCGCCACTGGCACGGACGGCCCCGCTTGCGGGGCCGTCCGTTTTTTACATCCGGCAGCGTGTCCGTCACGGTAGCGACAGCTGGCGCTGTTACCATTGGCGCCATGCTGATGTATCCCCAGATCGATCCCGTGGCCCTGCAGATCGGGCCACTCTCCATCCACTGGTATGGCCTGACCTACCTGGTGGCATTTGTACTGTTCTATGTGCTGGGCACCATGCGCCTGCGGCACGCTCCCTACAACCGCATCCAGGGTGAGGGCGCCTGGTCGCGCCGTGATATCGAGGACATCCTGTTCCTGGGCGTGATGGGCGTCATCATTGGCGGCCGCCTGGGCTACTGCCTGTTCTACAAGCCCGAATACTACCTGGCCAATCCGCTGGACATCTTCAAGATCTGGCAGGGCGGCATGAGCTTCCACGGCGGGCTGCTGGGCGTGATCGGCGCCTTCACCTGGTTTGCCCGCTCGCGCAAGCGCCCGTGGCTGCAGGTGGCCGACTTTGTCGCGCCCTGTGTGCCTACCGGCCTGGCCTCGGGCCGTATCGGCAACTTCATCAACGGCGAGCTGTGGGGCCGTGCGGCGGATCCTTCGCTGCCCTGGGCGATGGTGTTCCCGCAAAGTGGCAGCATGATCGCGCGCCACCCCTCGCAGCTCTACCAGTTCC
>JAAYCV010000156.1 GCA_012729605.1 Ramlibacter sp.
CTCGATCGGGGCCGCCAGCAGGTTGGTGATGGCTTCGGCCACGGCCATGCGGCCGGAGGCCGGGGCATCGAACACCGCTAGCGGCGTGCGTTCGCCCATGCTCATGGCTTCGCCGGCAACGCCGGCAAAGTCGGCCAGCGTCACGGCCACGTCGGCCACCGGCACCTGCCACGGGCCAACCATCTGGTCGCGGTGCGTCAGGCCACCAACGGCGCGGTCGCCGATGGTGATCAGGAAGCGCTTGCTGGCCACGGTCGGGTGGCTCAGCACCTGGATGATGGCCTGCTGCAGGTCCAGGTCGCCGGTATCCAGCGGCATGCCCTGGTGCGTGACGGTCTTGACGTCGCGCTGCATCTTCGGCGGCTTGCCCAGCAGCACGTTCATCGGCATGTCGACCGGCAGGTCCTCATCGACGATGTCGCCACTGTTCAGATCGACCGCGCCCACATGCAGGTGGCGCTCTTCGGTGGTAACGCCGACCACGGCAAACGGGCAGCGCTCGCGCTCGCACAGGGCGCGGAACTGCGCCAGGCTTTCCGGCGCAATCGCCATCACGTAGCGTTCCTGGCTTTCGTTGCACCAGATTTCCTTGGGTGCCAGGCCGGTTTCTTCCAGCGGCACGCTGCGCAGGTCAAAGCGCGCACCGCGGCCAGCATCGTTGACCAGCTCAGGGAAGGCGTTGGACAGGCCGCCGGCACCAACGTCGTGGATCGCCAGGATCGGGTTGGCTTCGCCGAGGGCCCAGCAATGGTTGATCACCTCTTGCGCACGGCGCTCGATTTCCGGGTTGCCACGCTGCACCGAGTCGAAGTCCAGGTGCGCCGCGTTGGCGCCGCTGCTCATCGAGCTGGCCGCACCTCCGCCCATGCCGATGCGCATGCCGGGGCCACCCAGCTGGATCAGCAGCGTGCCGGGCGGGAATTCGATCTTGTGCGTCTGGCTGGCATCGATGCTGCCCAGGCCACCGGCGATCATGATCGGCTTGTGGTAGCCCATCTGGCGCACCTGCACGCCGTCCTGCGTACGGCTGACGATGGTCTGCTCGTATTCACGAAAATAGCCGGTCAGGTTGGGACGGCCGAATTCGTTGTTGAAGGCGGCGCCACCCAGCGGGCCTTCGGTCATGATCTGCAGCGGGCTGGCGATGTGCTCGGGCTTGCCGCCCGGCTGGTCGCTCATGCCGCCCCACAGCTTCGATACCGTAAAACCGGTCAGGCCGGCCTTGGGACGCGAGCCACGGCCGGTTGCACCCTCGTCACGGATCTCGCCGCCGGCGCCGGTAGAAGCGCCCGGGAACGGGGAAATCGCGGTCGGGTGGTTGTGCGTCTCGACCTTCATCAGCACGTGCTGCAGCTTGTCCTGGCCGCGGTAGCGCATGCCCTGCTCGGTGGATTCATCGGCCATGAAGCGCAGGCTGGTACCGCCTTCCATGATGGCGGCGTTGTCGGAATAGGCGACGATGGTGTGCTGCGGTGATACCTTTTCGGTATTGCGGATCATGCCGAACAGGGAGTGCGGCTGCGCTTCGCCATCGATGGTGAACTCGGCGTTGAAGATCTTGTGGCGGCAGTGTTCGCTGTTGGCCTGCGCGAACATCATCAGTTCAACGTCAGTCGGGTTGCGCTTGAGCTCCTGGAAGCCCTGCAGCAGGTAGTCGATCTCGTCGTCGGCCAGGGCCAGGCCCCAGTCGCGGTTGGCCTGCTCCAGCGCGGCACGGCCACCGCCGAGCACGTCCACATGCTCCATCGGCACCGGGTCCAGGTGCGTGAACAGGCTGTTGGCGGCATCCAGCGTGGGCAGCACGCTTTCGGTCATGCGATCGTGCAGCAGCGCAGCGATCTGCTCCAGCTGGCCGTCCTTGAGCTTGCTGCCCTCGAGCGCATACACGGTGCCGCGCTCGATGCGGCGCACGCTGGCGGCATCAGTCAGGCCGCAGTTGCGCGCGATATCGGTGGCCTTGGAAGCCCAGGGCGACACGGTGCCGACGCGCGGCGTGACGACGATGCTGGCCAGCGGCTTGTCGGCGGCATCGGCCGGCTCGCCATAGGTCAGCAGCTGTTGCAGCGCCTGCTGGCTGGTCGCATCCAGCGGCTGGTCGCTTTCAACCCAGTGCATGAACTGGCCAGTGATGGCACGCACGCCGGGAGCGATCGCCTGGATCTGGCTCAGGAGTTGCTGGGAACGGAAATGGGTGAGAGCGTTGCCGCCCTCGAAACGGGTAATGGTTGTCTGCATGGAAATGAGAGGCAACAGGCAGCTGATGTAAACCGCCATTGTAATCGGCGGGCATGACGGGTGGGCGCTTCGTGGGCATTCCCCACGGGCTTGTGCCGGTGCTTCAGGTCAGCACTTCCCAGGGCACGATGCAATCGGCATCGAGCTGCTGCAGGCGCAGCGCCTGCAGGCCGAAGACCTGGCGCAGCAAGGTATCGTCCAGTACCTGCGACGGCTGGCCGTGCGCCTGGATGCGGCCCTGCTGCAGCACGCAGACCTGGTGGCAAAAGCGCGAGGCCAGCGTCAGATCATGCAGTACCACGGCAATCGCCATGCCCTGCCCCGCCAGCTGGCGCAGCAGGCCCATGATCTGCAGCTGGTGTGCCGGGTCCAGCGCGGCCAGCGGTTCGTCGGCCAGCAGGATTGGCGTTTCGGTCGCCAGCGCACGCGCCAGCAGTACGCGGGCACGCTCGCCACCGGACAGGGTTTGCACATTGCGCATGGACATGTGCTGGCAATCGGTCAACTGCATGGCGCGCTGGATGGCGGCTTCGCCACTGGGCCGTTCGGCATCGCCATGCGGCAAGCGGCCCAGCGCCACCACGTCGGCCACCGGCAACGGCCAGTGCACCTGCTGGCCCTGCGCCAGATAGGCAATGTGGCGCGCGCGTTCGCTGGCCGACCACTGTGCCAGCGGCTGCTCCTGCAGCAGGATCTGGCCACGACTGGCCGGTGCCATGCCGAGCAGCGTGCGCAACAGGCTGGTCTTGCCGGCTCCGTTGGGGCCGAGAATGCCGAGCAGCTGGCCGCTGCGCAATTCCAGCTCAATGTCGTGCAACAGCGTACGCTTGCCGGCTTCCATCTGCACGCCCTGCATCTGCATCATCACGCTGCTCATGCCGACCTCCGGTGCAGGCCCAGGATCAGTGACAGGAAGAACGGCGCGCCAATCAGGGCGGTGAGCACACCAAGCTTGAGCTCCTGGCCATCGTTGTAGGCCAGGCGCACGCCGATATCGGCCAGCAGCAGCAGGATGGCCCCGGCCCAGGCCGATACCGGCAGCAGCGCCGAGGGATCGGCCTTGACCCAGGGCCGCATTACATGCGGCGCCACCAGGCCGACAAAGCCGATGCTGCCCGCTACCGATACCGCTGCGCCCACGCTACAGGCGGTGCCGGCCAGCACCAGCAGGCGCAGCTGCGGCAGGCGGATGCCCATGGTGTGCGCGGTTTCCTCGCCGAGCGCCAGCGCCTGCAGGCCACGGCGCGATTGCCACAGCAGCAGCAGGCCGAGCACGATCAAGGGCACGCCCAGCGCTACTTCGCGCATGCTGCGATCCGCCAGCGAGCCCATCATCCAGAATACGATTTCCTGCAGCGCAAAGGCATTGCGCGACCAGTTCATCACCAGCGCAATCAGCGCGCTGCACAGCGCGGAAATCGCCACGCCAGCCAGGATCAGGGTGGTGGTGTCCTGGTTGCGCTGCGCCAGCAGCAGCACCAGTAGCACCGCCAGTGAGGTACCGGCCATGCCGGCCAAGGGCAGTGCCAGCGCAGTCATCTGCGCCAGCCCGGTATAGAGCGCAATTACCGCGCCCAGCGCGGCCCCGCTGGTCACGCCCAGCAGGCCGGGTTCCGCCAGCGGGTTGCGCAGCAGGCCTTGCAGCGCGGCACCGGACATGCCCAGCGCCGCCCCGACCGCCACGCACAGCACGGTACGCGGCAGGCGCAAATCCCAGAAGATGCGGCTCGGTACCCAGTCGCCAGCCAGCACGCCTTGCAGCAGGCGCAGCGGCGACATGTCCACGTAGCCAATCGTCAGCGACAGCAGGCATAGCGCCAGCAGTACCAGACCGGCCAGCAGCCAGCGGCCCATGGACCAGCGGGCCCAACCCGGTGCGGCAGAAAAATCGGAAACAGTCATGGCAGCGATTA
>JAAYCV010000005.1 GCA_012729605.1 Ramlibacter sp.
CGGGATACAACTCCTCGAACGCCTGACGATAGCCTTCGCCAATCGGGCCGATCTTGGGCTTGGGGTCCAGGATCAGGATCTTGCCGGGGATCTTGTTTTTCTTGATATGCCAGGCCATCAGGCAGGCGCGCTCGTACGGCGACGGCGGGCAGCGGTGCGGCGGCGGCGGCAACGTCATTACCATGGTGCCGCCCTTGAAGTTCTTCAGCTTGGCCTTGACCGCATGCATCTTGGCATTGGGAATGTAGGCGCTGTTGAAGTGATTGCTGGTGTAGCTAGCCGCTTCGCGGTCATCGCCAAACCAGGCCTCGAAGTTGTCGCGGATGCCGCCAGACAGGATCAGGTAGTCGTAATCCACCACGCCATGCGCGGTGCGCACCTCGCGCTTCTGGCGGTCAAATCCGTTGACCTCGGTCTGGATCAGGCGATAGCCGTACTTGTTGGCGGGATGCGTCATGTCGTGATGGACAAAGTCGGTGTTGACGATGTCCACCAGCCACTTGTTGCTCATCGGGCCGGACCAGAAGGTGGGGTTGCGTTCCAGCACCACCACATCGGCCTTGGGTATCCACTGTCGCAGGTAGCGTGCCGCGGTCAGGCCGCCCCAGCCACCGCCACAGATGACGATGCGCGGGCCACCGCCATGGCGCGGCAACAGGCGCGTTTCGGCGTTGATGATGGAAGGTGCCGCTACGGCGGACAGGGGCAAGCCGGCGGCCGCACCCAGCGCCAGGGCCGACGGCGCGGCCATGAAGGTTCTGCGTTTCATGTCAAGAATAAAGTCAAGTGCAAAAAAGGGGCGACAAGGCAGCTGGCCAGAGCCAGATTGCAAGCTTGTCGCCCCCGATGATACCGGAGTAAGCGTTTGGAGAACGTCTGCCCCGGGTATATACCCCTTCAGTTCCTCTTTACGCGCCCCAAATATCGTCCGTGATGGCGCGATACCAACCTTCGCCATACAGCGCCTCCTGGCGGCGGAAACGCGCATCGGCATCCAGCGGACTCACGCCGCCCGAATCCGGCAGTTCGATCACCTTGTTGCCTTCGGCCTTGTAGACGCCGGCCACGGAAATGCCGTAATCCGTCCCGATCAGGCTGTAGCAGGTATTGGCAAACGAGGCCTGCGGCAAGGCCTGGCCACGCAGCTGCGCGCTGATGACGGCCGCCACCAGCTTGCCCTGGGTGTTGGCAGCAAAGCCGGACTTGGGCATGGGGGCGGCAATCGTGGCGTCTCCCACCACAAACACATCCCTGACCTGGCTGGACTCGAAAGTCGCGCCGTTCACCGGCACCCAGCCACTGCCATTGGTCACACCGGCACGCTCGGCGATAAAGCCGGCCTTCTGCGGCGGAATCACGTTGAGCACATCGGCCTGGTGGATCTGGCCAAACGCGGTTTCGACTTGGCGCCTGCGGGCATCCACGCGCACCACTTCGCCATCATCCGCCTGCCCCACCCATTCGATCATGTCGCCATACAGCGCTTTCCAGCCCTGCATGAACAGCGCCTGCTTGGAAAATGCCGTCTTGGCATCGAGCAACAGGATCTTGGATTTCGGCTTGTGCTGCTTGAAGTAGTGCGCCACCATGGCGGCGCGCTCGTACGGGCCGGGCGGGCAGCGGAACGGGTTTTCCGGAATCGTCATGACGAAGGTGCCGCCGTCCTTCATGGCTTCCAGCTGGCGCTTGAGCAGCTGCGTCTGCGGGCCGGCCTTCCAGGCATGAGGCGCCAACTCGGCGGCGGCCTCGTCATAGCCCTGCAGCTTGTTCCACTGCATGTCCACGCCGGGCGACAGCACCAGCTTGTCCCAGCGCAGCGTGGCACCGTTGGACAGTTTTACCGTCTTTGCAGTGGCATCCACCTGCTCGGCGCTGGCATGTATGACCTCGATGCCCAGCTTGCGCAACCCATCAAAGCCGTGGCCCAGGCTCTCCCACTCCTTCAGGCCGGCCAGGTACAGGTTGGAAAACGGGCAGGTATAAAAGCGCCGTGCCGGCTCCACCAGTGTGATCTTCACGTCCGGCTGGTAGCGGCGCAGATAGCGCGCTGCCGTGGCACCGCCAAAGCCACCGCCCACCACCACCACATGGGCCGATGCCTGTTGCGCCCGCACCAGTGCAGGAGCGCCCAGCAGCAGGCCACCGGCAGCCAGGCCGCCCAGAATCTGGCGGCGGGAATAGCTGTTGTCATGCTGGCTCATCGCGGCACCTCCGAAAAATATTTCGCCAGGCCCTGCAGCTCGGCATCGCTGTAGCCCTTCATCAGGCGCGTCATCACAGTGACGTGCGGAGCCTGGCCCGCCTTGAAATCCTGCATGCGCTGCAGCAGGAAGTGCTCGGACTGGCCGGCAATCGAGGGAATGAAGCTGCTGGCCCGGCCATCCGTGCCATGGCAGTTGAAGCAGGTGGCGGCGGCCACGGCGATATCCTGCAGCGCAGGCTGCGCCAGCGCCGGCGCAGCCGCCGTCAGGGAAGCCGCCAGCACGGCAGCGACAGGCAGCAGACGCAGACGCGTGCTGCCCGCAGGGAGTGTTTCATTCCTGAAACGGGATGATTGCAGATCCAACTGGACACCTCATGATCATGGTTCAAACAGGAAGGCAGGTGCTGCGCACCCCACCCGCATCAGCCCTGACAGGCCGTTTGCAAGAGCATAATAGCCAACAAGCCTGTTTCGCCTTTGGGTTTAGACAATGAAGGTATATGGATATGTCTGCGCCGCATCTGGCCCCCAAAATACAAAAAACTTGCAGGCACCAAAAAAATGCTGCTACAATGCGTGTCTTCAGCGGCTGTAGCTCAGTTGGATTAGAGTACTTGGCTACGAACCAAGGGGTCGTGGGTTCGAATCCTGC
>JAAYCV010000027.1 GCA_012729605.1 Ramlibacter sp.
CGGCCGTGGCACAGAAACTGTGCGACTCCAAGGTCAACGGCGTGGTTGGTCACCTGAACTCCGGCACTACCATTCCGGCATCCAAGATCTACAACGATTGTGACTTGCCGATGGTGACCGGCGCTGCCACCAACCCGGCGCTGACCAAGAACGGCTACAAGACCACTTTCCGGATCATCGCCAACGACAACGCACTGGGTGCGGCGCTGGCCAACCAGGCCAAGACCTTTGGCCTAAAGCGTGTCGCCGTGATCGACGACCGTACCGCCTATGGCCAGGGCCTGGCCGAGGTGTTTGCCGCTGTGGCCAAGCAGAACGGCATCGAGGTGGTGAGCCAGCAGTTCACCAACGACAAGGCGACCGACTTCATGGCGATCCTGACGGCGGTCAAGGCGCAGAACCCGGATGGCATTTTCTATGGCGGCATGGATGCCCAGGCCGGCCCGATGCTGCGCCAGATGGAGCAGCTGGGCCTGACCACGCAGAAGTACTTTGGCGGTGACGGCATCTGCACCACCGAACTGGCCAAGCTGTCTGGTGGTTCCAAGCCGCTGCTGAACGTGGTGTGTGCCGAAGGCGGTGCCTCGCTGAGCAAGATGCCGGGTGGCCTGGCCTGGCGCGAGCGTTACGAAAAGGCCTATCCGGGTCAGTTCCAGATCTACAGCCCGTACACCTATGACGCGGCGATGCTGATCGTGGACGCCATGAAGCGTGCCGACTCTGCCGATCCCAAGGTCTACCTGGCCAAGCTGGCCGAATCGAACTACGAAGGCGTGACTTCCAAGATCACCTTTGACGCGACCGGTGACATGGTGAACGCGCCCAGCACGCTTTACCAGTACGTGGACGGCAAGAAGCAGGCCATGAACTGATCTTCAGTCAGGCCCTGACAGCAGCAAGCCACCCGATGGGTGGCTTGTCTGTTTCTGTCTGGTGTAAACGGCGGCTGCGCGTGTTCAATCCTCGGCAGCGCTGGCCGCCACGCCGGACGGGGGCGGTGGCTGCTCGATCAGCTTGCAGGTGCTGGGCACCTCGGGCGACAGCTTGACCACCTGCTGCAAGGCGAGCACGCCGTCGTACTCGACCGCATAGCCGTCCGTGGCTGGCCCCATCTGTGTGGCGTGGATCTCGACATAGACCGGCTGGTAGGCTTCGTTGGCCTGGTCGGCTTTTTCCATTGCCATGTCTTCCAGCGGCGCCAGCTGCTCCGGTTCGCCATCCAGCCAGAAAGTCTGGTTGGTATTGCAGGGCGAGAAGGTCTCGACTTCCGGACCCCAGAAGAACACGCCTTGCATCAGTGGGGCATCAGCAGCCGATGCTGCCGCGCTGGCCGGTGCGATGGCCACGGCGCTGGCAGCTGACGAAGCCGGGGCATTGGTGGCATCGCCAGCTGGCTGGCAGGCCGCCAGCAGCAGCGTGAGTGCGGGAGGAATCAGCAGCAGCCTGCTGCGGGTAAACAATGGAGTCATGCTCGTCAATGTAGCATCAAAAAAAGGGCCGAAGCCCCTGTCACTATATACCAGCGGCGTGCTACGCCGCTTGCGGTATCAGCGCTTTTTGGTGACCAGGCCGTACACGTACAGCACGATGATGGCACCGATGATGGAGGCGATCCAGCCGGCGGCATCACCCGGGCCGTACAGACCCAGTGCGGAGCCGATGAAGTTGGCCACGGCGGAACCGACGATACCGAGCACGGTCGTCATCAGGAAACCGAGGCTGTCATTGCCCGGCTTGAGGGCACGGGCCAGCAGACCCACGATAAAACCGACGACGATGATGGAAATGATTTGCATCATGAGGAAAAACTCCCTGTTTGTTGTCAACGGCCACATACTAACCGCAAACCCTGACAGCTGTATGGCAGTCATCTGCCAGCAGGTGTGTCAGACGGTGATTACACGGCTTCCTGGCTGGCTTCCAGCGCCTCCAATTGTTCGGAGACTTCCAGCCAGGCCATCTCGGCTTCGTCGAGGCCATCGGTCACCTGCTTGAGCTGGCGGCCGGCATCGGCAATCGCCTGCGGGTCCAGCGGCTGGCACAGTTCGGCTTCGAGGCGTTCCTTGTCGGCGCGCAGTTGCTCCATGTCCTTTTCCAGCTGCTGCTGTCGCTTGGCCAGCGGGCGGCGCTGTTCCAGGTACTGCTGGCGGCGCGCGGCCTGCAGCTTGCGCTGTTCGGCACCACTCAGGGCTGGCTTGCTGTCTGTGGCATCTGCGCTGGCGCTGTTGCCGGCGTTGAGCTGTTCGCGGCGCTGGCGTGCCACGTCCTGCAGGTAACGCTGGTAGTCGTCCAGATCGCCATCGAAGGGGCGGATGCCGCCTTCTCCAACCAGCCAGAAGTCGTCGCAGACGGCGCGCAGCAGGGCTCGGTCGTGGCTGACCAGCATCACTGTGCCGTCAAAGCTGTTGAGCGCCATCGCCAGCGCCTCGCGCGTGACCAGATCCAGATGGTTGGTCGGCTCGTCCAGCAGCAGCAGGTTGGGACGCTGCCAGACCAGCATCGCCAGCACCAGACGTGCCTTTTCGCCACCGCTCATGCTGCCCACGGCCTGGTGCACCATGTCGCCGGCAAACTGGAAGCTGCCTAGGAAGTTGCGCAAATCCTGCTCGCGGCCGGCCTGGGCGGCCAGATCCGGGTGCTCGCGCGCCAGCCGCGTCATGTGGCCGAGCGGGTGGTCATCGAGCTGCAGTACGTCCAGTTCCTGCTGGGCGAAATAGCCCAGGCGCAGGCCCTTGCCTTCGGTGATGCGGCCAGCCAGCAGCGGTAGGGCGTGCGCCACCGTCTTGACGAAGGTGGACTTGCCCTGACCGTTGGCACCGAGCACGCCAATGCGCTGGCCTGCCAGCACCGAGACGTTGATGCCCTGCAGGATCACCTTGTCCTGTTCGGTGATGGGCGGCAGCGCCTCGCCACTTTGCAGCTGGTGCTGGTGCAACTCCTGGCTGGTGCTGAAGTCCTGCAGCTCTGCGTCGAGGATGAGGTCTGGTGCCGGCTTGCCGGCAGCGCCGCGGTAGCCGAAAGCGGCATCGCGCACTGCCAGCATCGGGTTGGGCAGCTGCGGCGGTTCCTGGAATTCAAAGGTGAAATCGGCACTGGTGAGCACCGGTGCCAGCCGTTCCATGCGCTCCAGCGCCTTGACCCGGCTCTGCGCCTGCTTGGCCTTGGTCGCCTTGGCCTTGAAGCGGTCGATGAATTGCTGCAGGTGGGCGATTTTTTCCTGCTGGCGTGCGTAGGCGGCCTGTTGCAGCACGATGCGTTCGGCGCGCTGCTCCTCGAAGGCGGTGTAGTTGCCGCTGTAGCGCGTCAGCTGGGCGTGCTCCACATGCACCGTCACCTGGGTGATAGCATCGAGGAATTCGCGGTCGTGGCTGATCACCAGCAGCGTGCCGGGGTAGCGCTTGAGCCAGCCTTCCAGCCAGACCAGCGCGTCCAGATCCAGGTGGTTGGTCGGTTCGTCCAGCAGCAGCAGGTCGCTTGGGCACATCAGCGCGCGCGCCAGTTGCAGGCGCATGCGCCAGCCTCCCGAGAAACTGTTGACCGGACGCTCCAGCTCATCGATCTGGAAGCCGAGACCGAGGATCAGCGATTGGGCGCGCGAGCGCGCGTCGTGCGCACCGGCATCGGCCAGCAGCGTGTGCGCGTGGGCAATCGCCATGCCGTCGCCGCTGGCATCGGCCTGCGCCAGTGCGGCATGGGCTTCTTGCAGGCGGGAATCGCCACCGAGCACGAATTCCGTCGCGCTGTCCGTGGTTTCGGGCATGTTCTGTGCCACTTCGGCCATGCGCCAGTGGGGCGGCAGGCTGACATCGCCGGCATCTTCATGCAGGCGGTTCTGCAGCAGGCTGAACAGGCTGGACTTGCCGCAGCCATTGCGCCCGACCAGGCCGACGCGTTCGCCGGGGTTGATGCTGACCGAGGCCTTGTCGAGCAAGACCTTGGTGCCGCGCTGCAGCACCACATCCTGAAGCACGATCATGGGGTGATTTCCTTTGACAGGTTGTCCAGCAAGCGCCGGTAGATATTCTTGAGCGGTTCGATGTCGTCGAGCGCGATATGTTCATCGATCTTGTGGATGCTGGCGTTGGGTGGGCCGAGCTCAATGACCTGTGGGCAGATCTGCGCGATAAAGCGGCCATCACTGGTGCCGCCGCTGGTGGAGAGTTCGGTTTCCAGGCCGGTTTCGTCGCGGATGGCCTGTTGCGCGGCGGCCACTAGTTCGCCGGGCGGAGTCAGGAAGGGCAGGCCGCTGATGCTCCAGTCCAGCGTGTAGTCCAGGCCATGCTGCTGCAGCACAGTTTCGACACGCTGCTGCAGGCTGTCGGGCGTGGATTCGGTGCAGAAGCGGAAATTGAAATCGATCACCACCGAACCGGGGATGATGTTGCTGGCACCGGTACCGCCGTGGATATTGCTGATCTGCCAGCTGGTGGGTGGAAAAAAGGCATTGCCCTCGTCCCAGGTGGTGGCGGCCAGTTCGGCCAGTGCTGGCGCGACCTGGTGGATCGGGTTGCGCGCCAGGTGCGGGTAGGCGATATGGCCCTGGATGCCGTGCACGGTCAGGCGGCCGCTCATGCTGCCACGGCGGCCGTTCTTGATCATGTCGCCAGTCTGCCTGACGGCCGTGGGCTCGCCGACCAGGCAGTAATCGATGCGCGTGCCGCGTTGCTGCAGCGTGTTGCAGACGACCACCGTGCCATCGTGCGCCGGGCCTTCCTCGTCGCTGGTGAGCAGAAAGGCGAGGTTGAGCGCGGTATCGGGCTGCTGCTGCAGGAATTCGCGCACTGCCACCACCATGGCGGCGAGCGAAGTCTTCATGTCACTGGCACCGCGGCCGTAGAGCTTGCCATCGCGTTGCGTCGGCTCGAAGGGCGGGCTGCTCCACTGTTCCAGCGGGCCAGTCGGCACCACATCGGTATGGCCGGCCAGCACCAGCGTCTTGCCGGCATCGCCCAGGCGCCCGGGACGCAACGCCCACAGGTTGCTGACGCGGAAATCGTCCGGGCCGCTGTCGATGCGTTCGCAGGCAAAGCCGAGCGGTTCCAGCTGGCTGGCCAGCAGCGGCAGACAGCCGGCATCATCCGGCGTGACGGAGGCCAGCCGGATCAGCTGTTCGGAAAGGGCAAGGGTGTCGGACATGAAGATTCAGCAGGAGGGCAGCAGGCTGCCGGAAAAAAACAGGGGCGTGCGCGGTCTGGCCGGCACGCCCGCAGCGATTTTAGGGGTTTGTCAATCGCGCAGCAGATCGTTCAGGCTGGTCTTGGAGCGGGTCTGCGCGTCCACGCGCTTGACGATGACGGCCGCATACAGGCTGTAGCGGCCGCCATCCTTGGGCAGCGAACCGCTGATCACCACCGAGCCGGCCGGCACGCGGCCATAGCTGATCTCGCCAGTGGCGCGGTCGTAGATCGGCGTACTCTGGCCAATATACACGCCCATGCTGATCACGGAGTTTTCTTCCACGATCACGCCTTCGACGATTTCGGAACGCGCGCCGATGAAACAGTTGTCCTCGATGATGGTCGGGCCGGCCTGCAGCGGCTCCAGCACGCCACCCAGACCGACGCCGCCGCTCAGGTGCACATGCTTGCCGACCTGGGCGCAGCTGCCGACGGTGGCCCAGGTATCGACCATGGAATCGGCATCGACATAGGCACCGATGTTGACGTAGGAGGGCATCAGGATGGCGCCTGGCGCAATGTAGCTGCCACGGCGCGCCACCGCCGGCGGCACCACGCGCACGCCGCTGGCCCGGATCTGCTCGTCCGTCATGCTGCCGAATTTGGTTGGCACCTTGTCGTAAAAGGCGAGGTCGCCGGAACGCATCAGCACATTGTCCTGCAGGCGAAAGCTCAGCAGCACGGCCTTCTTGATCCACTGGTGCACCGTCCATTTGCCGACATCCTCGCGCGTGGCTACGCGGAGCCTGCCGTGGTCCAGCTCTGCCAGTACATGCTCCACCGCGTCAACGATGTCTTTCGGGGCGGAGGAGAAGTTGATGTCGGCGCGGCTTTCCCAGGCGTTTTCGATAATGGACTGCAGTTGGGTCGTCATGGGGAGTTCCTGTCAGGATGGAGAAAAATCAGGGATGGTGTCCCTGGAGAAGGGTACGGAGACGCTGTGGCGCCTTCGGGCAGGGTGCGGTGCGTGCCTGTAGCAGGCCACTGCGCGGCGTGCGGCGGGATAGACAGCAAATCTGCTGGCGGAAACGGGATACCGGGAGTTCTGGTGAGCCGCTGCCTGCAAGGGCAAATGTGCCATCTAGACCCGCGAAGCGCAGATGCGCGGTGGGACAGGCTTGCAGCAGTCGTAGGCGGGACTTCATGGTGGCGCAGCGGGCAGCCCGCCGCGTCAGACGGCGGGGGGAACAGGTATGATGCGTTTTTTTCTGACTCTGTATTGTAAGAGCCCGGGTGCCTGACGCAACAGGGTACGCGGGCTTTGCGCTTGACCACGTGCGACTGAATTCGATCAAACTTTCCGGCTTCAAGTCCTTTGCCGAACCGACCCATTTCGAGCTGCCCGGGCAGCTGGTGGGCGTGGTAGGCCCCAATGGCTGCGGCAAGTCTAACATCATGGATGCGGTGCGCTGGGTGCTGGGCGAGAGCAAGGCCAGCGAGTTGCGTGGCGAGTCGATGCAGGACGTGATCTTCAACGGCACGACCACGCGCAAGCCGGCGTCGCGCTCCTCGGTGGAGCTGGTATTTGACAACGCCGACCACCGTGCCGGTGGCCAGTGGGGCCAGTTCACCGAGATCGCGGTCAAGCGCGTGCTGACGCGCGAGGGCGGCAGCAGCTACTTCATCAACAACCAGCCGGTGCGCCGCCGTGATGTGCAGGACGTGTTCCTGGGTACCGGCCTGGGGCCGCGTGCCTACGCCATCATCGGCCAGGGCACGATCAGCCGCATCATCGAGAGCCGGCCCGAGGAATTGCGCCTGTTCCTGGAAGAGGCAGCCGGCGTCAGCAAGTACAAGGAACGCCGTCGCGAAACGGAAAACCGGCTGAACGACACGCGCGAGAACCTGACGCGCGTGGAAGACATCCTGCGCGAGCTGGACAGCAACCTGAGCCGGCTGGAAAAGCAGGCTGCGGTGGCCGAGCAATACCACCAGCTACAGGCGGCCGGCACGCGCCGGCTGCACCAGATGTGGTACCTGAAACGCGCCAGCGCGGCGGCCGACCAAGGCAAGGTGCAGGCCGAAGCAGATGCCGCCCGCAATGCGCTGGAAGAGCGCATGGCCGAGGTGCGCAGCACCGAAGCCGGGCTGGAAAGCATCCGCCAGGCGCATTATGCCGCCGGCGACCAGGTCAACCTGGCGCAGGGCAAGCTCTATGAGGCCACGGCTGAAGTCGGCAAGCTTGAAGCCGAGATCCGCTTCGTGACGGAAAACCGCCAGCGTGCCGAACTGCGCCTGCAGCAGCTGCAAGAACAGATCGCGCACTGGGACGAGCGCCGCCTGGAGGCCGAGGCCGAACAGGAAGGGCTGGCGGCGCAGGACATGGAATCGGAAGAGCGCGAGGCGATCCTGCAGGCGCAGGTGGAAGAGCAGGCGATGCAGCTGCCAGCGCTGGAAGAGGGCTTGCGCCACAGCCAGCAACGCAGCAACGAGTTGCGCGCCAGCGTCCACCAGGTGCAGCAGCAGATCCAGGTGCTGGCGGCTGAGCAGCGCAGCATCGAGGAACAGCTGCGCCAGCAGAACCAGCGCCGCGAGCGCCTGCTGGGCGACCGCAAGGCGCTGGCTGCGCCCGAAGAAGCGCGCCTGCTGCAGATGGACACCCAGCTCGCCAGCAGCGGCGAACAGCTGGAACTGGTACAGGCGCAATTGGCTGAACTGCAGGACCAGGTGCCGCAGCTGGATGAGCAGCGTCGCAGCGCACAGCAGGGCCTGAACGCCGAATCGGGCAAGCTGGCCGACCTGACCGCCAGACTGGAAGCGCTCAAGGCGCTGCAGGAAAAACTGAAGACCGATGGCAAGCTCGCGCCCTGGCTGCACAAGCATGGGCTGGACGGCATGCAACGCCTGTGGTCGCGGTTGCAGGTCGAAGCGGGCTGGGAAAACGCCATCGAAGCCATGTTGCGCGAGCGCATGGGCGCGCTGGAAGTCTCGCGGCTGGACAGCATCCGTGCCTTTGCCAGCGATGCGCCGCCGGCCAAGCTGAGCTTCTACAGCCTGCCGCAGGCGGCCAGGACCACCGCAGCTGGTGCAGTGGCGCTGACGGCACTGATCGATCTGGTGCGCGTGCACGATGCCGGCCTGCAGGGCTTGCTGGCCGAGTGGCTGCACGGCTGTTACGCTGCCAGCACGCTGGATGAAGCGCTGATCCAGCGCGATCAGCTGGTTGCCGGCGAACTGATCGTGGTGCGCGCCGGCCATGTGGTGAGCGCCCACAGCGTGGATTTTTACGCCCAGGACAGCGAACAGGCCGGTCTGCTGGCGCGCGCCCAAGAGATCGAGAACCTGGAAAAAGCCTTGCGTGCGCAGCAGCTGATCCACGAAGAAGCACGGCTGGCACTGTCGCGTGCCGATGCCGGCTATGGCGATGCCAGCCAGCGTCTGGTCAGCGTGCGCCGTGAGGCAGCGCAAGCACAATCGGCACACCATGCGCTGCAGGTGGAGCACTTGCGCCTGCAGCAGCAATCCGAGCAGATGCGCGCCCGCAGCGAACAGATTGGCGCTGATCTGGAAGAAATCGATGCCTTGCTGGAAGAGCTGCAGATCCGCCGCGCCACCGCCGAAGGCCGCTTTGAAGAGCTGGACATGCAGCTGGCCGATGTGCAGGAGCGCCACGCCCAGTCCGAGGACCAGGTGATGGCCGCCGAGCGCAAGCTGTCGGACAGCCGCGAACAGCAGCGCAGCCTGGAGCGTGCGGCGCAGGAAGCGGTGTTTGCGCGCCGCAGCCTGCAATCACGCGCCGGCGAATTGCAGCGTACCCTGGCTACGGCCAGCCAGCAGGCGCATTCCCTGCAGGCGCAAATCGAACAGGCGCAGCAGGATTTGCAAGCCATGACCGCCGACCAGGCCCAGGACGGCCTGCAGGATGCGCTGGAGCGCAAGGCCGAGCGTGAGCTGGATCTGGCCGCGCGCCGCAGCCAGTACGAAGACCTGAGCGCCAGGCTGCGCGCCAGCGACGAGCGCCGCCTGACGCTGGAGCGCGAGCTGGATCCGCTGCGCCAGCGCATCACCGAGCTGCAGCTGAAGGAGCAGGCCGCGCGCATCGGCGTGGAACAGTTCAGCCAGTCGCTGCAGGAAGCCGAGGCCGACGAAGCCGCGATCGCGCAAGGCATCGAGGCAGAAGGCGTGAAGCTGCAGGGCCTGCAGGGCGAGATCGACCGTATCCAGCGCGAGATTGCCGCCCTGGGTGCGGTCAACCTGGCCGCCATGGACGAACTGATCAGCGCACGCGAGCGCAAGACCTTCCTGGATGCGCAATCAGCCGACCTGCTCGACGCCATCACCACGCTGGAAGACGCGATCCGCAAGATTGATGGCGAAACGCGTGAGCTGCTGGGATCGACCTTTGAGACCGTGAATGAGCACTTTGGCCGCATGTTCCCCGAGCTGTTTGGCGGCGGCCAGGCGAAGCTGATCATGACCGGCGATGAAATCCTCGATTCCGGCGTGCAGGTGATGGCGCAGCCGCCGGGCAAGAAGAACCAGACGATTCACCTGCTGTCCGGTGGCGAGAAGGCGCTGACGGCAATCGCGCTGGTGTTTGCGATTTTCCAGCTCAACCCGGCACCGTTCTGCCTGCTGGACGAGGTGGACGCGCCGCTGGACGATGCCAACACCGAACGCTATGCCAGGCTGGTGACGCGCATGAGCGCGGAGACGCAGTTCCTGTTCATCAGCCACAACAAGATCGCCATGGAAATGGCCCGACAGCTGATTGGCGTGACGATGCAGGAGCAGGGCGTCTCGCGCATCGTGGCCGTCGATATGGAATCCGCCGTTACCATGGCCGATTCCGGGCCGGTTTGACCTAAGATACGGCCAAGTCATACGGAAATCCCATGAGTTACTCCCTACAAATCGGTCTGGCAGCGGCAGGTGGCGTGGTGCTGGCAGGCTTGGTGCTGCACAACGCCCTGCAGGCGCGCAAGGCGCAGCCGCGCCAGGCCGAGCCCGAAACCGCCACGCCGCTGCATGAAACCGCCGATGCCGGCGCCATCGTGCCCGGCGAAGCCGAGCGCCAGGAGCCGTTGCTGGATGAAGCCACTGCCGCCGCGATGGACGAGACTGCCACGCCTATCACGCTGCAGGTGCCGGTGCACCAGGAGCGCCGCCTGATGCTGGATCCGCTGCTGGACGCGCTGGCGCCGATCCTGCTCGATGAAGGCGCGCTGGTCTCGGGCGATGCCGCTTTGGCAGCCTTGCCAGCCACGCGCCGCGTGGACAACAAGCCATTTGCCGTGGAAGGCCGCCTGAAGGATTCCGGCGACTGGGAATACCCGCAGCCCGGCCATCTGTATGACGGCTTCCAGGCCGGCGTGCAGCTGGCCAACCGCAGCGGCGCGCTGAACGACATCGGTTTTTCCGAGTTCACACTGAAGGCGCAGGATTTTGCCGATGCCATCAACGGCTCGGCGCGCATCCCCGACATGCGCAACGAGGTGCACCGGGCGCGTGAACTGGACCAGTTTGCGGCCAGCCACGATGCCCGCCTGCACTTCGTGCTGCGCGCACGCCAGGCTGCCTGGAGCATCGGCTACCTGCAGCAGACCGTGGCGCGCCTCGGATTCGTGCCGGGGGCACTGCCGGGCCGCTTGGTGCTGCCGTCCGGCACCGAAGGTGCGGCGCCACTGCTGAGCCTGGAATACGACACCCAGGCGGCGCTGGCGGAAGACCTGGAGCAATCCGCCATCTACGAGGCGCTGCTGGGCCTGGAAGTCACGCATGTGCCAGCCGAGGAGCGCCCGTTTGCGCGCATGTGCGAAATCGCGCTGCAGCTGGCCGAAGAGATGGGCGGCAATGTCACCGATGGCAATGGCATCCGCATCATGCCGGAATCGATGGAGAAGATCGCGCAGGAACTGGAAGGCCTGTACCAGGAGCTGGACGAGCGCGGCTTCCCGGCCGGTTCGGACCTGGCGCGCCGACTGTTCTCATGAGCACGCCTGACCTGTTTGCCGCGCAGCCCGATCCGCTGCAGCCGGCGCGTGAACGTGCCGCCGTGCTGCGGGCGCAGCTGCACCACAACGCCTACCTCTATTACACGCTGGACGCGCCCGAGCTGCCCGATGCCGAATACGACCGGCTATTCCAGGAGCTGCAGGCGCTGGAGCAGCAGCACCCGGAACTGCTGACCGCCGATTCACCGACGCAGCGTGTGCTGGGCCAGCTGCTGCCGGGCTTTGCAGCGGTGCATCATGCGGTGCCGATGCTGTCGATCCGCACCGAGACCGATACCGAGGCCAGCGGCGTGATCACCTTCGACACGCGCGTGCGCAAGGAGCTGGGCCTGACGCCGGAAGAACCGCCGATCGAATATGCCGCCGAGCTCAAGTTTGACGGTCTGGCCGTGAACCTGCGCTACGAGCAGGGCGTGCTGGTGCAGGCTGCCACGCGCGGCGATGGTGAGCGCGGCGAGGACATCACGCAAAACGTGCGCACGATTCGGCAGATTCCGCTGCGCCTGCGAGGTGACGCCTTGCCGGCGGTGCTGGAAGTGCGCGGCGAGGTCTATATGCGGCGCGATGCCTTCGAGGCACTGAACGAGCGCCAGCGCGACAAGATTGCCCAGGGCGCGAAGAACGAAAAAACCTTTGTCAACCCGCGCAACGCCGCCGCCGGTTCGCTGCGCCAGCTCGATCCGGCCATCACGGTGCAGCGCCCGCTGAGTTTCTATGCCTACGCCTGGGGCGAGGTACAGGGCTGGGACGCCATGCCCGACAGCCACAGCGGCGTGCTGGATGCACTCGACGCCTTCGGCCTGCCGGTGTCGAAAGAACGCGTGGTGAGCCAGGGCCCGCAAGGCCTGATTGCCTTTCACCAGCAGATTGCCGAACGGCGTGACCAGCTGCCCTTCGATATCGATGGCGTGGTCTACAAGGTCAACCGCATCGCGCTGCAGCGCCAGCTCGGCTTTGTCAGCCGCGAGCCGCGCTGGGCGGTGGCGCACAAGTACCCGGCGCAGGAAATGCTGACCGTGGTGCGCGGCATCGACGTGCAGGTCGGCCGTACCGGCAAGCTCACACCGGTGGCCAAGCTGGAGCCGGTGTTTGTGGGTGGCGTGACCGTGACCAATGCCACGCTGCACAACCAGGAAGAGGCGAACCGCAAGGATGTGCGCATTGGCGATACCGTGGTGGTGCGCCGTGCCGGCGACGTGATCCCCGAAGTGGTATCGGTGGTGCTTGAGCAGCGCCCTGAAGGCACGGTGCCGTTTGCCATGCCCGATGCCTGCCCGGTCTGCGGCAGTGCCGTGGCACGCGAAGAAGGCGAGGTCGATACCCGCTGCACCGCCGGCATCTATTGCAGCGCGCAGCGCAAGCAGGCCGTGTTGCACTTTGCCCAGCGCCGCGCGCTGGACATCGAGGGCCTGGGTGACAAGCTGGTGGAGCAGCTGGTGGACGGCGAGATCATCCGCAGCCTGCCCGATTTGTACACGCTGCAACTGGAGACCCTGTCCGGGTTGGACCGCATGGGCGAAAAATCCGCGCAAAACCTGCTGGATGCGCTGGACAAGAGCAAGTCGACCACGCTGGCACGCTTTGTCTACGGCCTGGGCATACGCCATGTGGGCGAAACCACGGCCAAGGATCTGGCACGCCACTTTGGCAGCCTCGATGCCTTGCTGCAGGCCGATGAGGCGGCACTGCTGCAGGTGCCCGATGTCGGCCCGGTGGTGGCCGACAGCCTGCTGCGCTTCATGGCCGAACCGCACAACCGTGAGGTGCTGGAGCGCCTGCGTGCGCTGGGCCTGCACTGGCCGGAATCGGAAGGCCAGGCTGCAGCCCTGGAAAGCGCCAGCCCGCTGACCGGCAAGATCTTTGTGCTGACTGGCACGCTGCCCGACATGGGCCGTGACGAGGCCAAAGAACTGCTGGAAGCCGCCGGCGCCAAGGTCACCGGCAGCGTGAGCAAGAAGACCGATTACCTGGTCGCCGGTGCCGAAGCTGGCAGCAAGCTGGAAAAGGCGCAATCGCTCGGGATCACGGTGCTGGACCAGCAGGGCATGCTGGACTTGCTGGCGCAACAGGGCTGAGCCGATTCCCATTGTCACAATGCGCGGGGGCTTTCGTGATAGCCTAGCCCTTTGCATTAAAAAATCGTGACAGGAGAAAGGGAATCGCCATGGATCAGGAAATCGAACTGTGTCTGGCGCTGCCGGCAGAGCTGAACTCGGCTTTTATCCAGAAACTGCCCAAGCTGCTGCCCGCCGCCGGCAAGCCGGTGCAGCAGGATCTGCTGAGCATCTATTACGACACGCCCAATATGGACCTGCAGCGCCGTGACATGGGCCTGCGCCTGCGCCAGAAGGGCAACCAGTGGATCCAGACGGTCAAGTATGGCCAGTCCGCGGGTGCCGGCCTGAACGCGCGCGCCGAATTCGAGCACATCACGCACGGCCCGGCGCTGGAGCTGGCCAATATTGCCGATCTGGATGCGCGCAACTTCCTGTGCGATGACAAGATCGCCACGCGCCTGCAGCCGGCGTTTACCACGCGCGTGCAACGCACGCTGTGGGAAATCGAGGACAAGCAGGGCAATATCGTCGAGGTCTGCCTGGATGTGGGCCATGTGTCCTGCGATGACCGCAGTGCGGTGGTGAACGAGGTCGAGGTCGAGCTCAAGCAGGGCAAGCTCGAAGCCATGTTTGCCGTGGCGCTGACGCTGGCCAAGACCTTTCCGCTGCTGCCGCAGCCGCGCAGCAAGGCCGAACGCGGTGCGCGCCTGTTCACGCAGACGCCGATCAAGCCGGAAGGCGCCAAGCTGCCCGAATTGACGCCCGACATGAGCCCGATCGAGGCACGCCGCCTGATCAAGATGGAATGCCTGCGCCACCTGCAGGCGAACCTGCCTTGGGTCGGCCAGGGGGATGACATGGAGTTCATCCACCAGGCGCGCGTGGCAATCCGCCGCATGCGCTCGGCCAACAAGGCGTTTGCCGCGCTGCCGGACGATGCCACCTGGAACCGCCTCGAAAACGGCCTGCAGGCGCTGGCGCAGATGCTGGGTGACGTGCGCGACCGTGACGTGCTGGTGCACGAGACGCTGGCCCGCATCGAGCCGGCTTTTGAGGGCAAGATTCCGCTGCATGTGGTGCAGCAGGCCTTGTTGCAACAGCGTGAGGAGCTGATCCAGAAAGTGCGCACGGCGATGCATTCGCCACGCATTGGCACGCTGCTGCTGCATTTGCTGGCCTGGCTGCATGTGGACCATCCGGAAGACTCCGCAGCCGATGGCGTGGCGCTGAAGGA
>JAAYCV010000006.1 GCA_012729605.1 Ramlibacter sp.
CACCGCATCGACGGCAAGGCGATGCCGAGCAACCCGGATCTGGCGACGGGCGTCTGCCTGAACACGCTGGGCTTTGCCGATGCCACCCGCAACGGCCACGTCAACACCTGGGTCGAGACCGTCTCGGGCGGCGTCGTGCGCCAGGGCCTGCCGGTGCGCGTGGAGCGCGCCTGAGCCCAGGCGCGCTAGGCGCGCCGCCTTATCCTGCCGTCTTGATACCCGGCGGCAGGATATCGCTGCCCAGGGCGACCCAGCCGCGCTGCAGGCCTTCCTGCGCCAGCGAGGCGACCAGGGTGCCGTCCTGGGTGAAGACATTGCCCACGGTCAGGCCACGGCCGTGACCAGTAGCCGGACAACGCGCGTCGACCAGCAGCCACTGGTCGGCGCGTACTGCGTTGTGGAACCAGATGCCGTGGTTCAGGCTGGCCAGGAACAGGCCGGAAGTGAACTTGTTGTCCAGATGCGGCGACAGTGCGGTAAACGGGAACCAGTAATCCGACATGTAGCCGAGCGCGGCCAGATGCAGCTGCGGATCATCGGGCAGCGTGTCGCGGATGCGCACCCAGTAGCGGAACGAATGTGTTTCCACGTGCTGCAGCAGGAAATCCAGACCGTCCAGCGGGCGCAGGTCGACGATGGAGGCATGCTTTAGCACGCCCTTGACGTGGCCCGGCACCAGGCCGGATTCATCGCTCAGGACCATGTCGCGCATGGTCGGCAGCGATTCCGGATCGGGCACATTGGGCGGCATGCTGACCTGGTGCGTCGGGCCCAGCTCGCCACGGTGGAAGGACACCGTCGCCACGATGATGCGGCGCTCGTTCTGCCAGCCGGTCACCTGCTGCACCGAGAAGTTGCGGCCATGCATCAGCGACAGCACCTCGTAGCGCATTGGCGCGCCCGGGCGACCCGGCATCAGGAAACTCAGCTGCATCTGGTGCGCGATCAGGTCTTCCGGCAGATCCTCGCAGGCCGCCATCAGCGCCTGACCGATCAGCTGGCCACCAAACAGCATGCCGTTGATGTTCACATCCGGAATTGGGTTGCTCAACAGGCCATCGGGATCGCGCTGCAGGCGCAACAGTTCGCCCAGCACCTTGTGCTGGTGCGGCAGGAAAGTCGGGGTATCAGGGGCTTGGGAAGACATGAAGCAAGGCTACCAAAAACGTCACGCGGTGTATCTGCATGGTAATGCGAAGTTTGGCTCTTTGCAGACGCCGCATTAAAATGCGCAGTTCCCCATATTTTCCCCCAGCCTCTGGATCAACACCACGAACCGCTGCCACACCATGACCACGACCACCACACCCAAGAAAGTCTTTATCAAAACCTTTGGCTGCCAGATGAACGAGTACGACTCGGACAAGATGGCCGACGTGCTGGGCGCCGCCCAGGGGTACGAGAAGACCGACAACCCCGAAGATGCCGACCTGATCCTGTTCAACACCTGCTCGGTGCGCGAAAAGGCGCAGGAAAAGGTGTTCAGCGACCTCGGTCGCGTCAAGCACCTGAAGGCCAAGGGCGTGAAGATTGGCGTGGGAGGTTGCGTCGCCAGCCAGGAAGGTGCGGAAATCATCAAGCGCGCGCCTTTCGTGGACGTGGTGTTCGGCCCGCAGACGCTGCACCGCCTGCCGGAGCTGCTCGATAGCAGCAGCGCCCAGCACAAGCCGCAGGTCGATATCAGCTTCCCCGAAATCGAGAAGTTCGACCACCTGCCGCCGGCGCGTGTCGAAGGCGCGAGCGCCTTTGTCTCGATCATGGAAGGCTGCAGCAAGTATTGCAGCTATTGCGTCGTGCCCTATACGCGTGGCGAGGAATTCAGCCGCCCGTTCGAGGAAGTGCTGGTCGAGGTCGCCGGCCTGGCCGAGCAGGGCGTGAAGGAAATCACCTTGCTGGGCCAGAACGTGAACGCCTACCGCGGCCCCATGGGCGACAGTGGCGAGATCGCCGACTTTGCCCTGCTGATCGAGTACGTGGCCGAGATCCCCGGCATCGAGCGTATCCGCTACACCACCAGCCACCCGAACGAATTCACCCAGCGCCTGATCGACGTCTACGCCAAGGTGCCGCAGCTGGTCAGCCACCTGCACCTGCCGGTGCAGCACGGTTCCGACCGCATCCTGATGGCGATGAAGCGCGGCTACACGGCGATGGAGTACAAGAGCATCATCCGCAAGCTGCGCGCGGTGCGCCCGGACATGTCGATGAGTAGCGACTTCATCGTCGGCTTCCCCGGCGAGACCGAAGACGACTTCCAGAAGATGATGCGCCTGATCGAGGATGTCGGCTACGACACCTCCTTCAGCTTCATCTTCAGCCCGCGCCCCGGCACGCCGGCCGCCAACCTGCACGATGACACCCCGCACGAGGTCAAGCTCAAGCGCCTGCAGCACCTGCAGGCCACCATCGAGCAGAACGTGCGCGCCATCAGTGCCAGCCGTGTTGGCACGGTGCAGCGCATCCTGGTCGAAGGCCCCTCGCGCAAGAATCCCGAAGAGCTGATGGGCCGCACCGCCTGCAACCGCATCGTCAACTTTGGCGCCGGTGCCGGCCGTGACCGCCTGGTCGGCCAGATGATCGACGTGCGCATCACCGAGGCGCTGCCGCACTCGCTGCGCGGCGAGGTGCTGGTCAGCTGATCCAGTCGTCTGTTTCAGGAGCGTGAACAACGCCCGGAAATGGACCATTGGCGCAACAGGTCAAGTCCTTGTACTGACTGCCAATCGGTAAAACTACTAAAATCGCGTGATGCAAGAAACTTCGCAACTTTCCCCACAGGCGGGAACGGAGCCGGCTGCGCCCTCGACGGCGCTGGTCGCGCTGCGGCATGTGCAGTTCGGCTATGACGGCGGGCGCAAGATCCTCGACGACGTATCGCTCGAAGTGCCGCGCGGCAAGGTCACGGCCATCATGGGCGCATCCGGTGGCGGCAAGACCACGGTGCTGCGCCTGATCGGTGGCCAGCAGCGCGCCCAGCAGGGCCAGGTGCTGCTCGGCGGCCAGGACGTCGGCCAGCTGTCGCATGCCGAGCTGTACAAGCTGCGTCGCCGCATGGGCATGCTGTTCCAGTTTGGCGCGCTGTTCACCGACATGAGCGTGTTCGAGAACGTGGCTTTCCCGCTGCGCGAGCACACCCGCATGCCCGAGGCCATGATCCGCGACATCGTGCTGATGAAGCTGCATGCCGTTGGCCTGCGTGGTGCGCGTGACCTGATGCCGAGCGAGATTTCCGGCGGCATGGCACGCCGCGTCGCGCTGGCACGCGCCATCGCGCTCGATCCCGAACTGGTCATGTACGACGAGCCTTTCGCCGGCCTGGACCCGATTTCACTGGGGACCATCGCGCGCCTGATCCGCCGCCTGAACGATTCCATGGGCCTGACCAGCATCATCGTGTCGCACGACCTGGAAGAGACTTTCCATATCGCCGACCACCTGGTGATCCTGGCCAATGGCGGCATTGCCGCCCAGGGCACGGCAGAAGAAATCCGCAACAGCAGTGATCCGCTGGTGCACCAGTTCGTGCACGCCGAGCCGGAAGGCCCGGTGCGTTTCCATTACCCCGGCCCCGATCTGGCGGCCGACCTGGGCCTGCGCGGCCGGAAGGGGCAGCCATGAGCCTGTTCAATCCCGCCGATATCGGCTTTGCGCTGCGCCAGCAACTGGTGCGTCTGGGTACCGGTGCGCGCCTGTTCGTGCGCCTGCTGCTCTCGCTCGGCGCCTGGAAGCGCCCCGGCCTGATCCGCGACCAGGTGTTCTTCCTGGGCAACTATTCCCTGTCCATCATTGCGGTGTCCGGCCTGTTTGTCGGCTTCGTGCTGGGGCTGCAGGGCTATTACATCCTCAAGAGCTTCGGCTCGGCCGAAACCGTCGGCCTGATGGTGGCGCTGAGCCTGCTGCGCGAACTGGGGCCAGTGGTCACCGGCCTGCTGTTTGCCGGCCGTGCCGGTACTTCGCTCACGGCTGAAATCGGCCTGATGAAAGCCGGCGAGCAGCTCGACGCCATGGAGATGATGGCGGTCAATCCGGTCAGCCGCATCCTGGCGCCGCGTTTCTGGGGCGGCATCATCGCCATGCCAGTGCTGGCGCTGATTTTCAGCGCGGTTGGCATCATCGGCGGCTGGCTGGTGGCGGTGCCGCTGATCGGGCTGGATGCCGGTGCCTTCTGGGGCCAGATGCAGGCCGGCGTCGACATCTGGGATGACATCGCCAATGGCGTGATCAAGAGCGTGGTGTTCGGCGTTGCCGTCACCTTCATCGCGCTGCTCGAGGGCTATACCGCCCGTCCCACGCCCGAAGGGGTTTCCCGCGCCACCACGCGTACCGTGGTGGTCGCTTCGCTGACCGTGCTGGGGCTGGACTTCCTGCTCACGGCGATGATGTTCGGCGCGTAACTCGACAAATCGACAAGACAAGCAAAGGAAGCGTGCACATGCAACGTTCAAAAATCGATATCTGGGTTGGCCTGTTCGTGATGCTGGGAGCGGCAGCCATGCTGTTCCTGGCGCTGCAGGCCGGCAATCTGCTGACCATTTCCCCGCGTGACGCCTACCAGGTGCGCGCCGAGTTCCAGGACATTGGCGGCCTGAAGCCACAAGCCGCGGTGAAGAGCTCCGGCGTGGTGGTGGGTCGTGTCAACCGCATCGAGTTTGACAACACCACCTACCAGGCCGTGGCCGTGCTGGACATGGACCAGAAATACCATTTTCCCGATGACAGCATGCTGAAGATCATGACCAGCGGCCTGCTGGGTGACCAGTACATCGGTATCGAAGCCGGCTATTCCGACAACCAGTGGGCCGATGGTGCCGTCATCGGCAACACCCAGTCTGCCGTGGTGCTGGAAAACCTGATCGGCCAGCTGATCAACAGCACGGCACTGGACTCTGCCAAGGCGGATGCCGCCAGCGGCGGTGATGCTGCGGATGGCAGCCTGCCCCCGGCCGATGAACCTGCCTCCGGAGCCAGCCAATAATGAACACCCCCATGACCTCCCGATCTTCCGGCCGCCTGCTGCTGACGGTCAGTCTGTCGGCCACGGCCTTGCTGGCCGGCTGCGCCACCGGCCCGGATGCGCATCCACGCGATCCGATGGAGCCGCTGAACCGCAGCGTCTACAAGTTCAACGATGCGCTGGACCGCGCCGTGCTGAAGCCGGCCGCCAAGGCCTATGACTTTGTCACGCCCAGCCCGGTACAGACCGGCGTGGACAACTTCTTCAACAACCTGTCGGATGCCTGGTCGACCGTCAACAGCCTGGCCCAGTTCAAGGGCCAGGAGGCGATGAACAGCTTCTGGCGCTTCACCATCAACTCCACGCTGGGCCTGGGTGGCCTGCTGGACATTGCCACGGAAGCGCAGATTCCGCGCGTCAAGCAGGATTTCGGCCTGACGCTGGCGCACTATGGCGTCCAGTCCGGCCCGTATGTGGTGCTGCCGCTGCTGGGCTCGTCCACGCTGCGCGACACCATCGCCCGTCCGGTCGACTCCTTCGGCAACCCGCTGGGCCACCTGGATGATGTCGGCGTGCGCAATGCGCTGTACGGTCTGGACGTGGTGAGCACGCGTGACAAGTACATGGAAGCCAGCGACCTGCGTGACCAGATCGCGCTCGATCCCTATGTTTTCACGCGCGATGCCTACCTGCAGAACCGCGATTCCCGCGTGACGGGCGCCGGCGCTGCTGGCGAAGGTGGTGAGGACGATGGCTACCTGCCACCGGTCGATGGCGACGATGCAGGCTATATTCCCCCAGCCGACGAAGGGGCGGCTGCTGCCGTGACGCCAGAGGTACCGGCCGCGGACGAAGCCGCCACGGCCGCACCCATGCCGGTGGTACGCACTGCCAACCCGGATGCACGCACCGAACTGCTGCCCGTGGCGGGCGCGCCTGGCAGCACCATCCGCATGACGGTGGAGCCGCTGGCGGCGGGAACTGCAGCTTCCGTACAACCCTGAAGCGTGGTGCAGGCGCAACAAGCGCGTCCAGATGTGACAGACAGGCGCATCGGATTAGCAGCTTGTTGCAACTGGTCCGGCGCCGGACCGGAACCTGCGGCACCATGAGCCATCCAACAAATACCTGAGCCGTGGAGGGAGGGCGAATGCCCGGACCACGGCCCGTAATGAACAAGGAGAAATCGCAATGATGAATCGTCGTAGCCTGAACAAGTCCCTGGGTGCACTGGCTGGTGCCGTGCTGGCCGGTGGTGCCCTGACGCTGCCCGCCAGCGTGCTGGCTGCCGATCTGGGTCCGCAGGCCATGGTCGAGAAGGTGGCGGGTGACATCCTGTCCGCCATCAAGGCCGACAAGTCGGTGCAGGGCGGTGACGTCAACCGCATCATGGCGCTGGTGGACAGCCGCGTCATGCCGCATGTGAACTTCGAGCGCATGATGGGCACTGCCGTGGGTCCGGCCTGGCGCCAGGCCACGCCTGCCCAGAAGAAGCAGGTGCAGGACGAGTTCAAGAAACTGCTGGTGCGTACCTACGCCGGTGCCTTCAAGCTGGCTGGCAACCGCTCGCTCAAGGTGCTGCCGGTGCGTGCTACCGGCAACGACGTGCTGGTGCGCAGCGAGCTGATGGGCAGCTCCACCCCGGCCAAGATCGACTACCGTCTGGAAAAGGCGCCCAACAGCGCACTGGGCTGGCGTGTCTACAACATCGCCATCGAAGGAATCTGGCAGGTCAACTCCTACCAGCAGCAGTTTGCCCCGATCGTGCGCGCCAAGGGCATCAACGGCCTGATCGCTTCGCTGCAGCAGCAGAACCGCGAACTGGCTGGCAAGTAAGATGGCACAGCCGGATCAAGCCGCCATGCTGGCACTGCCAGCCGAAGTGACCATGGCCAATGCCCGCCAGGTGCAGCAGGACCTGCTGGCGCGCTGCAGGCAGCTCCAGGGTGCGGAAGCGGTTCGGGTGCAGGCAGGGGCGCTGACGCGCTTCGATTCCTCGGTGCTGGCCGTGCTGCTGGAGCTGGAGCGTGCCACCGGAGGCCGGCTGGAGCTGGAACAGGTGCCGCAGCGGCTCGAATCGCTGGCGCAGCTGTATGGCGTGGATGCGCTGCTCTGGCCTGATTCGGCCGTAGTGGCTTCCTGAAGCCGGCAACGGCACACAAAAAAGCGACCTGGTAGCAGGTCGCTTTTTTCATGGGCTTGACCCGTCCTGCCATAGGTTGACACTTTTCTTCATCAGGAAAGGAAAGAGTCATGGAAACAAGGGTCAAGCGCACACAGCGCGATTACACGCTAGCCTTCAAGTTGGCCGTCGTGGAACAAGTGG
>JAAYCV010000157.1 GCA_012729605.1 Ramlibacter sp.
GCCGGTGCGCGCCTGTTCGAGAACATGTTCGGCATGCCTTACGCCACTGCACTGTGGGTGGGTGCGCTGTGCACCATCGCCTATGTGTTCATTGGCGGTTTCCTGGCGGTAAGCTGGACCGATACCATCCAGGCCTCGATGATGATCACGGCGCTGATCCTGGTGCCCATCATGGCCTGGCTGGCGATGCAGGGCCAGCTGCAACCGGGACAGGACTGGCAGGCGGTGATGGAGCCGCAGCAGTTTGACCTGTTCCGCGGCGCCAGCTTCGTCGGCATCATCTCGCTGATGGCCTGGGGCCTGGGCTATTTTGGCCAGCCGCACATCCTGGTGCGCTTCATGGCGGCCTCGTCGGTGCAGACGATTCCGGCAGCACGCCGCATCAGCATGACCTGGATGATCCTGTGCCTGGCCGGTGCCGTAGCCGTGGGCTTTATCGGCATCCCCTACTTTGCCACGCACCCGGCGCAGGCGGCAGCCGTGACGGCCAACTCCGAGACCGTGTTCATGGAACTGGCCAAGCAGCTGTTCAACCCGTGGATTGCCGGCGCGCTGCTGGCCGCCATCCTGGCCGCGGTGATGAGCACGCTGTCCTGCCAGCTGCTGGTCTGCTCCAGCGCGCTGACGGAGGATATCTACCGCACCTTCCTGCGCAAGAACGCCTCGCAAAAGGAACTGGTCTGGCTCGGCCGCGCCATGGTGCTGCTGGTGGCGCTGATCGCGATCTGGATCGCGCGTGACCCACAGGCCAAGGTGCTGGGCATGGTCAGCTACGCCTGGGCCGGCTTTGGCGCTGCCTTTGGTCCGGTGATCATCCTGTCGCTGTTCTGGAAGCGCATGACGCGCAACGGCGCGCTGGCCGGCATCATCGTCGGTGCCGTCACCGTGCTGGTCTGGAAGCAGCTGGGCTGGTTCGGCCTGTACGAGATCATTCCGGGCTTTATCCTGGCCTGGATCGCGACTGTGGTGGTGAGCCGCCTGGGCAGCGCGCCGTCGGCACGCATGCAGCAGGCGCACGCCGAGGTGGAGGCAGAAATGGCCCGTCTGGGTCAGGTCTGATCCAGCAGGTTCCGCCGGGCAGCAGGCTGCCCCGGACATGACGGCCAGGGGCTCCGCATGCGGAGCCCTTTCTCCTGGAAAAACCAGGCCAGTCCGATGACCGGTTGGGCGGCCAGGCCTGCCATGGCCCTGCGCCAATGCCATGCGGCGATTGCTGGTAACGGTTTCGCGTTTCCTGCCGGACGGGGTAGGATGGTCCTCGCCCGCTTGCAACAAGGAGTGCACTGATCCAGGCGATTGCCATGCAGCAAACGCCGCACTGGTCAGTGGCTGTCATGCCGGCAGTCCGGGCATATGCCTCCGGACTGCCCGGACACGGCAAGGCTGCCGTGGGCGACATCACAGGCCCTGCGCACCAGACCAGGTGCGCAGCCTGCAGCAGGCACATCAGGTGACGCCAAGATCACCCCCATGCGGCAAGACGCCGCGTTCCAACCGGGCCATCACTGCCATCGGTTCCTGGCCCGGCCACCGGTATCAGAACGAGGAGACCCCCATGAACCAGCAGCTACCCATCCACCTTTACAAGGCCCACGTCGAGTTGCAATTGCAAATCACCCGCCTGCTGCAGGAATGCGGCCAGCAATGGTTTGATGCGATGCGGAAAGTCGGCGCAGAAAGCACGCAGGAAACCGCCAAGCGCATTCAGGGCGTGCACCAGGTGACCGACTGGAAACAGCTCGGTGCCCTGCCGTCCGAAGATTTCTGGCGCGCCTATCAGGGCCATGTCGGTGATGTCCAGACCTTCACCCACGCGGCAGCACAAAGCCAGGCGCTTCTGGTCCAGGGCCTGGGCCAGGCGCTGGTGAACTGGCAGCGCACGGTCAGCGGCGCCCTGGGTGCCGATAGCAGCCATGCGGCGGTCCAGCCCTGGTTGCAGTTCTGGCAAGGCACCGCGGCAGCACCGCAGCGCGAAACCGAGGCCTGAACCGCCATCACGCCTGCAGCAGTCAGTGGCTGCAGGCACGGCTGGCAACGGCCACTGATCAGCCCTCCATGGTCAGCGCCACCTTGCCAAACTGCCGGTTGTCCTCGAACAGCGCCAGCGCCTCGTGGATCTGCGCCAGCGGAAAGGTCCGTGCCACCACCGGACGTACCTTGCCCTGCGCGCACCAGGCCAGCAGATCCTGCAGCTCGCCCGGGTTGCCCAGTGTGGAGCCGATCACCTGCAGCTGACGAATGAACAGCCGGCGCAGATCGGCGCCGGGCTGGTCGCCGGTGGTGGCGCCACAGGTGACGATGCGGCCGCCGCGCACCAGGCACTTGAGCGCCGTGCTCCAGACCGCCTCGCCAACGTTTTCCAGCACCACATCGACGCCACGGCCACCGGTCAGCGCCATCACGCGCTTCTGCACGTCCTCGGTGGCGCTGCAGATGCCGGCATCGGCCCCCAGGGCCAGTGCCTGGTCGATCTTGTCCTGCTCGCGCGAGGTGACGATGACGCGCGCACCGGCGGCCTTGGCCAGCTGCATACCGGCCAGCGAGACGCCACCGCCAATGCCAAACACCAGCACGGTTTCCCAGGGCTTGAGTTGCGCCTTGGTGAACAGCATGCGCCAGGCGGTCAGGTGGTTCACGCCCAGCGCTGCCGCTTCGGCAAAGCTGAAGTCATCGGGAATCGGGAACACCATGTTCGCCGGCACGGCAATGTATTCGGCCAGCGTGCCATCGCAATGCTCGCCCAGTGTCTGCATGCTGGTACACAGTACCGGCTCGCCATGCTGGCAAAACTCGCAGCGGCCGCAGGTCTTGCCCGAATAGAGCAGGACGCGCTGGCCCGGCTTGAGCAGCTGCTCGTCGGCATCGACTTCGGCAATCTCGCCGGCACCATCCACGCCCATGATCAGCGGCAGGCTGTGGCGGATGCCGGCACCGCTGTCGCGCATGTACAGGTCCACCCGGTTCAGCGTGGCCGCGCGCAGGCGCACCAGCACCTCGCCGGGCTGTCGTTGCGGCTTGGGCCGCTCGCCGTAGTGCACCACCTCGTTGCCACCGTGGCCGCTCAGGTATACCGCTTTCATCATGTCCATGCGTCTGTCTCCCCTGCAAGAAAAAAATGGCTGGCGCCACCGCACCAGCCACGTCGATCCGATCCGCCTCAGAATGCCGCGATACCGGTCTGGGCGCGGCCCAGGATCAGCGCGTGGATATCGTGCGTACCTTCGTAAGTATTGACCACTTCCAGGTTGACCAGATGACGCGCCACGCCAAACTCGTCGCTGATGCCGTTGCCGCCCAGCATGTCGCGCGCAGTGCGGGCAATCTCCAGCGCCTTGCCGCAGTTGTTGCGCTTGAAGATGCTGGTGATTTCCACCGCAGCCGTGCCCTCGTCCTTCATGCGGCCCAGGCGCAGCACGCCCTGCAGGCCAAGCGTGATCTCGGTTTGCATGTCCGCCAGCTTCTTCTGGATCAGCTGGTTGGCGGCCAGCGGCTTGCCGAACTGCTTGCGGTCCATGGTGTACTGGCGTGCCGTGTGCCAGCAGGCTTCGGCGGCGCCCAGCGCGCCCCAGGCGATGCCGTAACGGGCGCTGTTCAGGCAGGTAAATGGGCCTTTCAGGCCACGTACTTCAGGGAAAACATTCTCTTCGGGAACAAATACTTCATCCATCACGATTTCACCGGTGATGCTGGCACGCAGACCGACCTTGCCGTGGATCGCCGGCGCGCTCAGGCCCTTCCAGCCTTTCTCCAGCACAAAGCCGCGGATCGCACCTTCATCGTCCTTGGCCCAGACCACGAACACATCGGCCACCGGCGAGTTGGTGATCCACATCTTGCTGCCGGTGAGGCTGTAGCCGCCATCGACCTTGCGTGCCCGCGTCACCATGCCGCCAGGGTCGGAGCCGTGGTTGGGTTCGGTCAGGCCAAAGCAGCCGATCCATTCACCGGAAGCCAGCTTGGGCAGGTACTTCTGTTTCGTTTCCTCGTTGCCGAATTCGTAGATCGGCACCATCACCAGCGAGGACTGCACGCTGGCCATGGAGCGGTAGCCGGAATCGACGCGCTCGATTTCGCGGGCGATCAGGCCATAGCTGACGTAGTTCAGGCCGGGGCCACCGTACTGCTCGGGAATGGTGGGCCCGAGCAGGCCGAGTTCGCCCATCTCGCGGAAGATGGCGAGATCGGTCTGTTCGTTGCGGAAGGCGTCGAGCACGCGCGGGGCCAGCTTGTCCTGGCAGTAGGCCGCGGCGGCATCGCGCACCATGCGCTCTTCATCCGTCAGCTGCTGGTCGAGCAGCAGCGGGTCGTCCCAGTGGAATGCGGTCTTGCTGGTGGCCATGGGGGGGTTCTCCTCATCGGTATGGCTGGCAGGGTCTGCGCCAGCCGGAATCTATGGTTATGGGGGTCAATCAGGTTGCCGGATCAGCCGCGCTTCATCAGCTCGCGGCCAATGATGAGCTGCTGGATCTGCGTCGTGCCTTCGTACAGGCGCAGCAGGCGTACATCGCGGTAGAAGCGCTCCACCGGGAATTCGTTGATGTAGCCGGAGCCGCCATGCACCTGCACGCCACGGTCGGCGACACGGCCCACCATCTCGGTGCAGAACAGCTTGCAGCAGGAAGCGTGCATGCTCACATCGGGATCGCTCACCGAGGGCGAGGGCTTGGCGTCGTAGCGCTTGGCGCAGTCCTGCACCATGCTCCAGCCGGCATACAGCTCGGCCTGGCTATCGGCCAGCATCGCCTGCACCAGCTGGAAATCGCCAATGCGCTTGCCAAACTGCTGGCGCTGCTGGGCATAGGCCACGGCCTCGTCCAGGATGCGTTGCGCCATGCCGCAGGCCACTGCCGAGATATGCAGTCGGCCGCGGTCCAGCACCTTCATCGCGGTCTTGAAGCCCTGGCCCGGGACGCCGCCAATGATGTTGGCCGCCGGCACGCGCACATTGTCCAGGTTCACGTCACAGGTCTTGGTGCCGCGCTGGCCCATCTTCTTGTCCGGCTTGCCCAGCGTCAGGCCCGGCAGGTCGGCCGGCACGATGAAGGCCGAGATGCCGGCAGCACCCTGGCCGTCGGAGCGCGCCATCAGCGTGAAGGCACCGGCGCGCGGCGCATTGGTGATGAAGCGCTTGGTGCCGTTGAGCACATAGTGGTCGCCATCGCGCTCGGCACGTGTCTTGACCGCGGCGGAGTCAGAGCCGGCGTCCGGCTCGGTCAGCGCAAACGACAGGATCAGTTCGCCGGTCGCCACCTGCGGCAGGATGCCGCGCTTCTGCTCCTCGGTGCCGTCCATCAGGATGCCTTGCGAGCCGATGCCGACGTTGGTGCCGAACACCGAGCGGAACGCCAGCGAGGTGTGGCCAATCTCGTAGGCCACGCGGCATTCCTGCTCCATGGACAGGCCGATGCCGCCATACTCCTCGGGGATCGACAGGCCGAACAGGCCCATCTCCTTCATGTCCTGCACGATATCGGCCGGGACCTCATCCATTTCTTCCACCGTATCCTCGGCCGGGATCAGGCGCTCGCGCACAAAGCGCTGCACCGTCGCCAACAAGAGGTCGAAAGATTCATTATCGATTGCCATGCTTGTCTCCTTGTCTTGCACGCGGTTCAGATCTGGCCATCGCGCAGCATGTCGCGCAGCTTGAATTTCTGCACCTTGCCCGAGGGCGTGGCCGGCATCGCGTCCAGCACCACCAGGCGCTCCGGCACATATTGCATGGCGACGCGCTGTTCCTTCATGAAGGCCAGCATGTCGTCCTTGGTAAACGTGGCGCCCTCTTTCGGCACCACCACGGCACAGGCACGCTCGCCCATGCGCTCGTCGGCATAGGCCACGATCGCCACCTGGAACACCGACGGGTGCTTGTACAGCATCGATTCGATCTCGAACACCGGAATGTTCTCGCCGCCGCGGATGATCACGTCCTTGCTGCGGCCGCTGATGCGGATATAGCCGTTCTCGTCCAGGCGCGCCAGGTCACCGGTATCGAACCAGCCCTCGGCATCGGTGCCGTTCAGGTGCGGACGATGCAGGTAGCCGCCAAAGTTGGAACAGGCGCGTACCAGCAGCCTGCCGCTCTCGCCCAGCGGCATCTCGCTGTCGTCAAAGTCCACCACCTTGACCTGCACGCCCGGCAGCGGACGGCCATCAGTGGTCACCGACAGCACATCGTCGTCTTCCGGCAGCGTCGTCGTCACGGCACCGTTTTCCGTCATGCCCCAGGCAGAGATGATCTTGGTGCCCAGGCCCTGGCGTGCCTGCTCCACCAGCGGCCCCGGAATCGGTGCGCCGGCACAGACAAAGGTCTTCAGCGTCGGTACCGCCTGGCCGGTCTCGATCACGGCATTCGTCAGGTCGGTCAGGAACGGCGTCGAGGCCATGGTGTAGGTCACGCCTTCCTGGTTGATGATCTCGATCGCCTTTTTCGGCTCCCAGATGTCCTGCAGCACGGCATGCGCCTGCAGCACGATCGGCATCACCAGGCCGTACATGAAGCCGGTCTGGTGCGCCATCGGCGAGGCCATCAGCACCACGTCATCGGCACCCAGGTGCAGGCGCTCGGCATAGGCGACGATATTGGACACCAGCGTGTTGGCGCTGTGCTGCACGCCCTTGGGCTCACCGGTGGTGCCCGAGGTATAGAGCAGCTGCGACACATCGTCCGGGCCGGGACGGTGCTGCGTCAGGATCTGCTGCGCATCGGCGTCCTTTTCCCACTCCGGGCCGGACAGCAGCGCCTCGAAACCATGCGCCGCGTCGGAACCGACCACCACCACCTGCTGCAGCGTCGGCAGCTCCGGCTTCAGCGCCATCGCCATGCCTTCGTAATCGAAACCGCGGAA
>JAAYCV010000158.1 GCA_012729605.1 Ramlibacter sp.
CCCGAGTTCAAGGCCTACGCGCTGAAGCGCTTCCCTGGCTACAACTACCCCCCGGGCTGGAACAACAAGTAAGCTGTACCCCCACAACGCAACATGCCACCCTTGGGTGGCATGTCTGTTTCTGCGGCAAAGGACGCTTACTGCATCAGCTTCTGCAACGCCTCCCGGTACTTGGCGGTCGTACCGTCAATCACCTCCTGCGGCAGCTGCGGCGCCGGAGCCACCTTGCCCCATGGCTTGCCATCCACCGTGGCGGTGTCCAGCCAGTCGCGCAGGAACTGCTTGTCGTAGCTCGGCGGGTTCTGGCCAGCCTCGAACGCGGCCTGGTAGCCGTCCTGCGGCCAGTAGCGCGAGCTGTCGGGCGTCAGCACCTCGTCCATCAGCGTCAGCGTGCCGTCGGCATCCAGGCCAAACTCGAACTTGGTATCGGCAATGATGATGCCCTTGGTCAGGGCGTAATCGGCTGCGGCCTGGTACAGCGCGATGCTGATATCCCGCATCTGTGCCGCCAGCTCCTTGCCGATGGTGGCTTCGACCTGCTCGAAGCTGATGTTCTCGTCATGTTCGCCGACTTCTGCCTTGGCCGCCGGCGTAAAGATCGGCTCGGGCAGCTTGCTGGCATTCTGCAGGCCCTCGGGCAGCGGCACGCCGCAGACGCTGCGGCTCTGCTGGTATTCCTGCCAGCCACTGCCGGCCAGGTAGCCGCGCACCACCGCCTCGACCGGCAGCGGCTTCAGGCGCTTGACCAGCATGCTGCGGCCCTGCACCTGCGGCACTTCGGCGGCGCTGACCACGCTCTCGGGGGCATCGCCGGTCAGATGGTTGGGCACGATGCCCTTGAGCTTGTCAAACCAGAACAGCGCCATCTGCGTCAGCAGCGCACCCTTGCCCGGAATCGGCTCACCCATGATGACGTCGAACGCGCTGATGCGGTCGCTGGCCACCATCAGGATGCGGTCATCGCCCACGGCGTAGTTGTCGCGCACCTTGCCGCGCGCCAGCAGCGGCAGGGACTGGAGGGAAGAGGTATGCAGGGCGTCGGGTTGGCTCATGGTTCAGGCAGTAAAAAGGACATGCGCCCCAGCGGGGCGGATGTCCTATTATCCCTGATGCGCGCTCGGCTGGCGCAGCATCAGGCCTTGTCGGAACCGCCCAGTACCTGGCCTTCAACACGCTCCCAGGCGGCACGGCTGGCATCACTAGCCTGCTCCCAGCTCAGGCGCGATCCGGCCTTGAGCTGCTCCCAGTCGGTGCGCAAGGAGTTTTCAGCCTCGGCCCAGGTCTGGCCTTCATAGCGACGGCGTCCCTGGTAGCCCAGACGGTAGGCCGGCGCAAAGTCATCGTCGTAGTTGTAGTCGTTCACATAGTGTGGCTGCTGCTGGTAGTTGTCCTTCCAGTAGCTGTAGTCGGGGTCGGTGGCATCGACGGCGGCATAGGCACCCACGGCGCCGGCCACAGCACCAATCACGCCGCCTACCAGCGCCCCCACCGGGCCGCCCACGGCAGTACCGATGGCAACGCCGCCCGCCGCACCAGCCACGGCGCCGCCGCCTGCGGCCACGCCGGACACTTCTCGCTTGGCTTCCTCCGGGGTAATCGCCTCCTGGGCGATCGGACGCGGGTCCTGGGAAGGCTGGCCGATATCGCTATTGCTCATGATGTTCTCCTCGCTAGGTGGAATCGGAATCCACAACCGGCTGGTCATGGGGAAACTTGCTGATTCCAGTGTGCGTGCAGACGCATCCCCGGCCTGCCATCCGATGCCGACGATGCCTGTCAGCCAATTCCTATAGCGGGCGGGCAGCAAAAAGCCCGCGCCAGCTGCCATCTGTGCATCCACAGGGGCAGCCATACGCGGGCTGGAGCGATACCGGCAGTCTGGTCCTGCCGGTCAGCCGTCGATCAGTTGACCTTCTGCTTCAGGTCACCCTTGGCATACATCTCGGCCATCACGAACAGCGGGATGCCCTTGATCTTGGCGCCCTGGCCTTCGCAACCGAATTCCAGGTAGCGCTGCTTGCAGATCGCCTTGGCCGCTTCGCGCGCCGGCTTCATCCATTCGCGCATGTCGAACTTGGAGGGATTCTCGTGCATGAACTTGCGTACGGCACCGGTCATCGCCATGCGGATGTCGGTGTCGATATTGATCTTGCGCACGCCGTACTTGATCGCTTCCTGGATTTCCTTGACCGGCACGCCATAGGTCTGCTTCATGTCACCGCCGTACTGGTTGATGATGTCCAGCAGGTCTTGCGGCACGCTGGAGGAGCCATGCATCACCAGGTGGGTGTTGGGAATGCGCGCGTTGATTTCCTTCACGCGGCTGATGGCCAGCACGTCGCCGGTGGGCGGACGGGTGAACTTGTAGGCACCGTGGCTGGTACCGATGGCGATGGCCAGCGCGTCCAGCTGCGTGGCCTGCACGAACTGGGCGGCTTCTTCCGGGTCGGTCAGCATCTGGCTGTGCTCCAGCTTGCCCACGGCGCCCACGCCGTCTTCCTCGCCGGCTTCACCGGTTTCCAGGCTGCCCAGGCAGCCCAGCTCGCCCTCGACGGTGGCGCCAATCTTGTGCGCCATTTCCACGACCTGCCTGGTCACGGAGACGTTGTAGTCGAAATCGGCCGGCGTCTTGCCGTCGTCACGCAGGGAACCGTCCATCATCACCGAGCCAAAGCCCAGGTCCAGCGCGCCCTGGCAGATCGCCGGGCTGGTACCGTGGTCCTGGTGCATCACCAGCGGGATGTGCGGGTAGGCTTCGGCAGCAGCCTGGATCAGGTACTTGATGAAGTGCTCACCTGCGTACTTGCGCGCGCCGGCGCTGGCCTGCAGGATCACCGGGGCACCCACTTCGTCGGCAGCCGACATCACGGCCTGCACCTGCTCCAGGTTGTTGACGTTAAAGGCCGGAATGCCGTAGCCGTTTTCGGCAGCATGGTCCAGCAGTTCGCGCATCGATACGAGTGCCATGGGATGATTCCTTAGAAGTTGAAAACCGGAAGCAGGCTGGCGCAGGGCAAGCCTGCCCTGCCCGCGGCAGGGAATCCGCCCATTTTACCCAAGCCCTGCTTGCAAGGCCAGCCAACAACCTTACTGCACGCGGCAGACCTGCAGCATGTTGGTGCCACCCGGCGTGCCCATCGGCTCGCCGCAGGTGAGCACATAGGTATCGCCCTGCTGCACCACGCCCTGGCGCAGCAGATGCGTCTCGACCTCGCGCAGCACGGTATCGCGTACCAGGTGCGTCTCCGTCAGCAGCGCATGCACGTTGCGGAACAGGGCCATGCGCCGCTGCGAGGCCTGGCGCGAGGTCATGGCATAGATCGGCGTGCGCACGCGGTAGCGGCTCATCCACAGTGCCGTGGAGCCGGATTCGGTCAGCGCCACCAGCGCCCTGGCGTTCATGTGGTGGGCAGTAAACAGCGCCGCCATGGCGATCGACTGGTCGATGCGGCTGAAGGTCTTGCCGGTGAAGTCGGCATCGAGCTCGAACTTGTCATGCGCCTCGGCGGCGATGCAGATATTGGCCATTTCGCGCACCGTTTCCAGCGGAAAGCGGCCGGCGGCGGTTTCCGCCGACAGCATCACGGCATCGGTACCGTCGAGTACGGCGTTGGCCACGTCGCTGACCTCGGCGCGCGTCGGCACCGGGTTCACGATCATGCTCTCCATCATCTGGGTGGCGGTGATCACCACCTTGTCGTGCTCGCGCGCGAGCCGGATCATGTGCTTTTGCAGCGCCGGCACCGCGGCGTTGCCGACCTCCACCGCCAGGTCGCCGCGCGCCACCATGATGGCATCGCTGGCCTGCAGGATTTCCGGCAGGCGCGGAATCGCCTCGGCGCGTTCGATCTTGGCAATCAGGAAGGGGCGGTGGCCGTACTCGGCACCAGCCATATGGCACAGGTGGCGCGCCATTTCCATGTCAGAAGCGCTCTTGGGAAAGCTCACCGCCACGTAATCGGCCTGGAAGCTCATGGCGGTGCGGATGTCCTCCATGTCCTTGGCCGTCAGCGCCGGTGCCGACAGGCCGCCGCCCTGCTTGTTGATGCCCTTGTTGTTGGACAGCTCGCCGCCCAGCAGCACCGTGGTGTGGACCGCCTCGCCCTGCACGCGATCCACGCGCAGCGTGATCAGGCCATCGTTCAGCAGCAGCGTGTCGCCGGGGCGCACATCGCGCGGCAGCTCCTTGTAGTCCAGGCCGACACCCTGCAGATCGCCCGGTTCGGTGCGGCTGGCATCGAGCACAAAGCTGGCACCCGGCTCCAGCACGATCCGGCCTTCGGCGAACTTGCCGACACGGATCTTCGGGCCTTGCAGGTCGGCCATGATGGCAATCTCGCGGCCGACACGCTGTGCCGCCTCGCGCACCAGGCGTGCGCGATCGATATGGTCCTGCGCCACACCGTGACTGAAGTTGAGCCGCACCACGCTGACACCCTCGCGGATCATGGCTTCGAGCATCTCGGGCGTGCTGGAAGCAGGGCCGATGGTGGCAACAATCTTGGTGGCGTGGCGCAGCATGGAGGTCTCCGTGGCAGACAGCCGCCGCTGCGGCTGCTTCCGGGATTCTGGCACGACTGTGTGACGCCGGGGCTAGGGGCTGACGCTAGTGAAAGGTATCCCGGCAGCATCACACGCAACAAAAAACCCGCCGCAGGAACTGCAGGCGGGTTGTACATCAAGGCAGGCTGGCGATCAGGCCGGCACCACCGTCATGTCGGTACGCGGCACGCTGGTGGCGACGCCGTCAAAGTCGGTCCAGCACTGCTGCTGGAAGTCGTACAGCTTGCACTTGCCGGCGGTCTCGAAGTACCACTTCCAGGAGAAGGGCTGCACCACGATGCGGCCGGGCAGCAGCTCTTCCAGGCGGTGCTGGGCGTTCTTCAGCTGGTACAGCGGAATCG
>JAAYCV010000159.1 GCA_012729605.1 Ramlibacter sp.
CGATCCCGGCGGCAGGAATCCTTTGATATCGAAGATCACGCCTTGCGGTTTTATGAAACGCGGCAGCTCCAGATCCCGGAACCGGTCATGAGCGACAGCCAGCAGAACGGCATCATGGGTCTTTTCGACCAGGGGATCAGCCGATTCTGGCGGATGTGAAGAGCCTGTTTGACCGGCATGCGGCGGGGGCGGAGGGGTTTACAGTGTTCCGGTTGTAATACTCCAGGAATGTGAGCACCCCATCCATGCGCTATCCCAAACCCTGGAAAAGCTATTCCTAGCAACTTGCATTGCTCCAGTCACGTGGCATGACGGTGAATGACACTGACCGCGCCCTGGACTACCTGGAGCGCATAGGGTACTACCGGCTCAGCTGCTACTGGTTTGCCTTCCGGGAACGCAGCGGAACCTGCTGTCCACTGAGCCTGCAGGGCACAAAGCCCGCCAAAATCCGCGAAGACAAGCTTGCCCTGGACACATTCAAGCCTGGCACCACATTCCAGAACGCCGTAGACCTCTACGTCTTTGACAAGAAGCTTCGACTGCTGGTGCTGGATGCCATCGAGCGCATCGAAATCGCGCTCCGTGTCGATGTCTCCCACACCTTGGGACGCACTGACCCTTTCGCCTACCTGAATCCCTCCCACTTTCACAGGAAGTTCAGCGAAGAACTGGATCCAAAAACCGGCTTGACACCTCACCATGCCTGGCTGAACAAGCAGGCGCAATTGATCAAGCGATCAAAGGAAGAGTTCGTACAACACAACAAGACCAAGTACGGCTTGCCCTTGGCGATGTGGGTGGCTTGCGAAGTCTGGGATTTCGGGACGCTTTCCAGCCTGTTCAGTGGCATGCATGAATCAGATCAGGATGCCATTGCACACCTGTATGGCGTTCGCAATGGGCGTACGCTCTCGACCTGGTTCAGAAGTCTGAACTATCTGCGCAATGTGTGCGCACATCACAGCCGGTTATGGAACCGGAACATCGTTGATCAGCCCAAGCTGCCATCAGCGCAAGAGCTGGGCTGGACGTCTGCTTTCATCGGCAATGCGCATGCTCAGGCGCGCTGCTTCCTGCTGTTGAAGATGACATGTCATCTGCTAATGGTGATCAACCCCCATTCCAGCTGGCCGCAGCGCATGCGAGATCACTTGCTTGCCTTTCCCGACCTGGGGCATCTGGACGTCAACCTGGCAGGCATGGGCGCCCCTGAAAACTGGCAAGATATCTGGAACACACGGACGTAAAAAACCCCTCAGCAACTCATCTGCAAAACAGACTCGTCGAGAGGGGCCGTGTTGCAAAAATTATACCTGCAGGCACCTCATTGTCAACAGAAAACTTGTATGCACACGTATGGTGTACACAAGCTGACAGCTACCGCAACTACTCTCTTGACAGACAATACAACGCACCATGACCACCAAGAACTTCGCCCTCATCGGCGCCGCCGGCTACATCGCCCCGCGCCACATGCACGCCATCCGTGACCTTGGCCACCACCTGGCCGTGGCCTATGACATCAACGACTCGGTCGGCATCATCGACAGCATCTCGCCGCAAAGCGAGTTCTTTACCGAATTCGAGCGCTTCTACGACTACGCGCATCGCCTCAAGCGCGATCCCGCCACCGCGCTGGACTACGTCAGCATCTGCACCCCCAACTACCTGCACCACCCGCAGATCACTGCCGGCCTGCGCCTGGGCTGCGACGTCATCTGCGAAAAACCGCTGGTGCCCACGCCCGAGCTGCTGGATGACCTGGCCCTGGTGGAACAGGAAACCGGCCAGCGCGTCTACAACATCCTGCAGCTGCGCCACCACGATGCCATCCTGGCCCTGCGCGACAAAGTCGCTGCCATGCCAGCCGACACCAAGTTCGACGTCACCCTGACCTACATCACCAGCCGGGGCAAGTGGTACCTGGAAAGCTGGAAAGGCGATCCGCGCCAGTCCTTTGGCGTGGCCACCAACATCGGCGTGCATTTCTACGACATGCTGCACTTTGTCTTTGGCAAGCTGCAGGACAACGTCGTCCACTACAGCGGCGAAACCAAGGCCGCCGGCTACCTGGAATACGAACGCGCCCGCGTACGCTGGTTCCTCTCCATCGACGCCAATGACCTGCCCGACGAAGTCAAGGGCAAGAAGACCACCTACCGCAGCATCGACATCAGCGGTGAAGAGCTGGAATTCTCCGAAGGTTTTACCGAACTGCACAAGGTCAGCTACGAAGAGATCCTGGCCGGCCGCGGCTACGGCCTGGACGATGCACGCCATTGCATCGAGACGGTCAACGTGATCCGTACCGCGCAGCCGGTGGCGGCGCGGGATGGGCGGGGGCATCCGGTGTTGGGGCGGCTTATTCGATAATCGGCCAAGGCTCGCGATCTTCAAACGCGGACCGTATCGCCTCAATCAGGCGCAGGGCCAGCGCCTGGTCATCCAGCAAGGGGTACGCTTGCCGCAACTTGCCCGACACTTTCCAACCGTTTTCCTTGATGGAGCGGATCATCCGCGCCGCATCGGCATCCGGCATTTCCAGCACATCCTTGATACGCTCTTGCGCCAGCTGGAACGTCAGTAGCACCCTGGCCTCATCTGCCATTTCATGCTCTACCGTATGGGCAATGACTTGTGCCGTGTAAAGAACATGCTGTGTCAAGTCCGGATAGCGCCATGCCGCCAGAGCGTCTTCATACGCATCAAACACCAGGTTGGAACGCACTCCATCGGCATATGCCGTAACTGGACCAAAGGCGTAATCGCTGGCATAGCGCCGCATGAAGGGCCGGGAAAAGCCCTCCAGCACCTGGTCATAACCATGCGCGAACTCCCGCACATGGGTGATCGTGGCTGATATCGGCAGAATGATGCCCTGCGGAATAGCGCCATCCCGCTGCAACGTGTCATTGATCAGGAAACGGTGGATCCGTCCATTCCCATCTGCCATGGGATGAATATAGACAAAGCCGAATGCCAGTACGGCGGCGCGCACGATGGCCTCCTGCCCGCGCGTATTCTTCTCCAGCAACTGCAGGCCATCCAGCATCTCCGGGACAGCCTCATGATGCGGAGCGATGTAATGCACCACATCTTCCCGCAAGCTGGATTGCCCCACAAACACCGGTGACATGCGCACACCCAGCCGCATGGCACCGTCCCCCAGAATGCCTTGCTGCAGAACCTGCAAGCCGTCGCAGCCCAAGGGCTCAGGCAAGCGGCCACTATGCTGTGCAATCACATGGGCAAAACGTGCAATCCGGTCAGCCTGGTCCGCTTCCTTTTCAATCAGAAAGCTCGCCCGGGACTCCTTGAACGTCAGCCACGATGCCGTGCGCAACAGCACGTCTGCGCCAAACTCGCTGTCCAGCGCCTGCAAGGCCAAAGACAAGTCAAACGCCAGCGCCTGCTGCAACTCTGAGCTACGCCGTACGACAGGACAAAAAGCTGGTGTACCTGGCAGGTTGTTCCTGATGCGCCAACGTGCATCCAGCTCTGGGTTGCTCCGGGTGAAATAGATGTCAGACGACACCAGATCCAGGTAGCTACCCCGACTCAGATTCGGAACATCCAGCGAGCGCCCGGTCAGCCATTCATAGAGGAAGCCAGTCCTGCGTGCATACTGGCCATAGGGCTCCCTCCGGCACCAGTCTTCCACCAGAGCTGGTGGAATTTGCGCAAAAAGACGACTGAAGAACTCCAGATGCAGCTCTTCGTACTTGAGCCCGAAAGCAAAGTGTCCGGCAAAGCTCCCCTCCGGCGTGTAGCTCGACGGATACTGGTTGCGCACCCATCCATCAGCTGTTTCTGTCCGGGAGCGTGAGCCACCGATCACCGATTGAACGCGCAAGGGCTGCACCAGCTGGATGCCATATTGCTGCTGCAACGCCAGGAAGCCCACATCCATGCTACACATTTCCTTTTTTGCTTACGCGAAAACGTTGACAAACATCGCACTCGTGAAAAATTCGATTTTGATTGTGGCACAACTTGCGCCGTTTGCACCTCCATGAACTGGAGTCACGTTTGCACAAATGCTTGTACAGTTACACGAAAACAGATGCAAAACAAGATTTCTGAACAAATTTGCATACACAGTAAAAGCATCTGCCCATCACATCTTCAGCCATGCTTCAAGCACAATACGCAGCATGACATCCCCCTTGCCCTCCTACACCGCCCACCCCAGCGCCATCATCGACGACGGCGCCCAGATCGGCCACGACACCCGCATCTGGCACTGGGTCCACGTCTGCGGCGGTGCCCGCATTGGCAGCGGCTGCTCGCTTGGCCAGAACGTGTTCGTCGGCAACGACGTGCTGATCGGCAACAACGTCAAGATCCAGAACAACGTCAGCGTCTACGATGCCGTCACGCTCGAAGATGACGTGTTCTGCGGCCCGAGCATGGTGTTTACCAATGTGTACAACCCGCGCGCTGCCGTGGCGCGCAAGGCCGAATATCGCCGCACCCTGGTCAAGCAAGGGGCCACTATCGGTGCCAACGCCACCATCGTCTGCGGCAGCACCGTGGGGCGTTACGCCTTTGTCGGTGCCGGTGCCGTGGTGCAGAAAGACGTGCCCGACTTTGCCCTGGTGGTCGGCGTACCGGCACGTCAGATCGGCTGGATGAGCCGTTTTGGCGAGCGGCTGGCATTGCCACTGGCGGGGGATGGCGAGGCGGGTTGCCCGCACACTGGTGACCGTTACCTGCTGCGGGATGGCCAGGTAGAGATGACGCCAACGGGCAACTAAAGCGCTACGGGCTGCCTTACACACGGATACCGGGCTGCAACGTACAATGCAGGCATTGATGTTTCCACAGGATGACGCTGTCCATGACGCCTTCTTCTACCGTTTCTGCCTCCAGTCGCGTGCGACAGGCACTGGCGCAGGCCATGCAAACGGCACAGCGCTCGACCGCCTATTTCGCCGAATATCGCAAGCAATACCCGGTGGTAGAGCCTGATACCCTGGGACGCGTGGCCCGCCATTACCCGGATGGCCGGGTCGTCGTGCTGCACCCTGCGCCACGTCCATGACACAGCCCCTGGCGCTGTTTTACGCCGGGGCCAACGGAGCGGGCAAATCCACCATGCGCGAGCGGCAGGCCGGTGACTATCCGGACATGCTGCACTTGGATCCAGACGCCATCGCACGCGAAATCTGCCCAGCGGCACCACGCACCGTGGACATTGCTGCTGCGCGTGAGACCCTGCGCCGCTTCCACCAGGTCCTGCAATCACAGCATCCGTTCTCGCTGGAAACCACGCTGTCCGGAGAAAGCATTTTCCGACGTATGCAGGAAGCACGCCGTGCCGGTTACTGGGTAGAACTGCACTATGTCGGCCTGCCCAGCTCTGACTGCAATATCGAGCGGGTACGCGAACGCGCCGAACGCGGCCTGCATGACATCGAACCAGACACGATACGCCGGCGCTACCAGGCCAGCATGCACAATATTCCCAAGGCGCTCAGCCTGGCAAACCTGGCCATGCTGTACGACAACTGGGAGCGCCCCCACCACCCCTATCTGCTGTATCACGATCAGCACTGGCAAGTGCTGGGGCAGCCCCTGCCAACCTGGCTTGCTGCAATACACGACTCCCATGCAATTCATTGACCTGAAAACCCAATACGCCGCGCTGCAAGACAGCATCCACACCCGCATGCAGCGCGTGCTCGACCACGGCCAGTACATCATGGGCCCGGAGGTGGCCGAACTGGAGGCCGCACTGGCGGCACGCACCGGCACCGCCCACTGCATCAGCGTCTCCAGCGGCACCGAAGCGCTGCTGATCAGCCTGATGGCGCTCGGCATCCGCCCCGGTGACGAAGTCATCACCACGCCCTTCACCTTTGCCGCCACGGCGGAAGTCATCGCCCTGCTGGGCGCGGTGCCGGTCTGGGTGGATGTCGAGGCCGATACCGGCCTGATCGATGCCAACCAGATTGAGGCGGCCATCACGCCACGTACCCGCGCGATCATGCCGGTCAGCCTCTACGGCCAGGTGCCGGACATGGACGCCATCAATGCGATCGCGGCGGCGCACGGCAACATCCCGGTAATCGAAGATGCGGCGCAAAGCCTGGGCGCGCAACTGGACGGCCGCGAGAGCTGCAACCTCAGCACTTTCGGCTGCACCAGCTTCTTCCCGAGCAAGCCGCTTGGCTGCTATGGCGATGGCGGTGCCATCTTCACGCACGATGATGCGCTGGCGCAGGCCTGCCGCGAAATCCGCATCCACGGCCAGAGCAAGCGCTACACCCACACCCGCATCGGCGTGGGCGGCCGCATGGACACGCTACAGTGCGCCATCGTGCTGGCCAAGCTGGAACGTTTTGACTGGGAAGTGCAGCAGCGCCTGGCGCTGGGCGCGCGCTACAACCAGCTGATGGACGAGGCCGGCATCAGCCGCATCGTGCAACGACCGGGCCGCACCAGCGTGTTTGCCCAGTACACCGTCAAGGTGCCGAACCGCGAGCAGGTACAGCAACGCCTGCAAGCCGCCCGCATCCCCACCGCCGTGCATTACCCGATTCCCATGCACCAGCAACCGGCCTACCAGGGCCTGTGCGATCGCCCCACGCCGGTCGCCGATGCGCTCGCGCGTGAGGTGATGAGTCTGCCGATGAGCGCGGACCTGCAGCCGGCGCAGCAGGAGCAGGTGGTGCTGGCGTTGCGGGAGGCGCTGGCAGCCTGACGCCGATTTTCAGGCCATGATGCGAAAGCTAGTGGCCTTGGCGATGGGCCGCACATGGCGCTGCTCACGTCGCATCTCGACAAAACCGTAATTGGCCATGGTCTTGAGCGTGCGCGACAGATTGCCCGGCTTGCGTCCAGTCAACTCGGCCAGCGCGCTGATCGATTCCGGCTTGCTCTGCTGGATCACCTGCAGCAAGGCGCGATTCTCGTCACTCAGCACTTCGGCCAGCGACCGCATGGAAGTAAACCACACCTTGGGCTCCCCCGGCCTGGGCTTGTACTCGCCACGTGCAATCGCCAGCACACGCTCGCGCATGCGCTCCTGCGACAGGATGCCAATGACTACTGCCTTCATCGCTGTTTCAACTCCTGCAGGACCTGGTCTGCTTCCTGAAAAAAATCCACCAGCAACTGGTGGGCATCCTGAAAGACATACGGCACCCCCTTGTCTATGGCATGTCGATGCCGATGATCATAGGGCAGACGCCTGCCGACAAACTTGAACTTGTTGGGTGGCCTGACGGCATGGGCATTGTCATAGCCCAGGATCCGCGTGCCATACGGTTCGTGCAAGGACAAGGCATAACGCACCCCATGCGGAATATCCGGACTGGCTGGCACACGCCAGGCATCAATCTTGATCCAGTAGCCATTGCCCTGATCCAGGACTTGCCCATCCAGATCCAGCAAAGTGGAAATGCCATCGTCTTCTCGCTCGAACATTGTATCAGCTGATGATATTTATATAAATGAGGGAAAAATCCCTTCACGATCTCATTTTAATTCTTATTTACTACAATCATCGAGCCGCAAGCTGCGGAATAATAAGCGCATGAATTCCCCCACCCCCAAGGCCCTGCCGTGAGCCTGCTCCGCGCCACCCTCACCCTGCTGGCCGGCGGCGCGCTGGCGCAGCTGATTCCGCTACTGCTCGGCCCGCTGATCACGCGGCTGTTCACGCCGGAGGCGTTTGGCCTGTTCACCAGCTTCAGCACCATCGCCGCCACGGTGGCGGTCGTCGCCTGTGCGCGTTACGAATTCGCCCTGCCCATGGCGCGCGACGGACGCGAAGCGCGTGCGCTGCTGGCGCTGTGCCTGCGCATAGGCTTGATCGTGCTGTTGCTGTGCCTGCCGCTGGCCTGGGCGCTGCATGCGCTGGGCTACCTGCCCTTGCCGCAGCTACTGCCGCTGGCGATGCTGGCGGCCGGCCTGTTGCAGCTGCTGATGCTGTGGAGCAACCGTGCGCACCGCTTTCGTGCGCTGGCAGTGGCGCGGGTGCTGCAATATGGCGGTACCGCCGTGCTGCAGGTGGCCATCGGCTATGCACTGTGGCTGCAACACCGCGCGCCGGTCGGGTCGGATCAGGCCTGGGCGCTGCTGGCGGCACCGATAGCCGCCGCGCTGATCGCCTGCCTGGTACTGCTCCGTCCGGCACCCGAGGGTGGCTGGCGTGGCGTGCTGCCGGGTTCGGCCGATGGCGCCCTGGCCAGCGGCATGCGCCAGGCCGCACGCGAGCATCGGGATTTTCCGCTGCTGAACACGCCGCATGCTTTTCTGGGCACGCTGCAGGATGCAGTGGCGGTGGCGCTGCTGATCACCTGGACTGGCGAAGCGGCCGCCGGCTTCTGGGGCCTGGCGCTGCGCTATCTGAAAGCACCGGCCACGCTGGTCGGCAGCGCGGTGTCGCAGGCACTCTACCCGCGCCTGAGCGGTGCGCAACCGGAAGAAGCCCGCCGCGCCGTGCGCCAGGTGATGCTGCTGCTGGCCGCCATGGGCATCGTGCTGATGCTGGTGCTGATGCTGGCCGGGCCCTGGCTGTTCGTGACCGTGTTTGGCCCGCAGTGGTCCGAGGCCGGCGAGCTGGCACGCGCGCTGGCGCCGTATATTGCCGCGCACTTTGTCGCGGCGCCGCTGGCGGTGGTCACCATGGCCTGGAAGGCGCAGCGCTGGGCCTTCCGCTGGGCGCTGGTGGGCCAGGCGGCCTTTGTGCTCTCGCTGGCGCTTGGCCTGCAACTCGGCGGGCTGGTGGCCGGCGGCTGGGCGGTATCGGCCGCCATGCTGCTCTATTTTGGCATCTACTTCTGGCGGCTGGCCTTCTGGCGCGACATTCCGCAGCCGGAGCCGCAGGATCCGGCTGACCCTGGCGTGCGTGAACTGGTCGAAGAACAGCCCTGAACGCCCTGGCATAGGGGACAATACGCATTGCATGTCCGATTCCAGCCTGTCCCTGCGCCTGCGTGCGCACCTGAACCGCCTGCGCCGCCGTCTCTGGCGGCTGCTGTTCTTCCGCGTGCTGTTTGGCGAAAGCAGCCAGGGCCGGGCACTGCCGCACACGCGCATCTCACCGAGCAGCTGCATCGAGCACGAAGACCAACTCACGCTGGGCGATGACGTGTTCATCGGCCACTTCAACTTCATCGAGGCCAGCAGCGGCATCACGATTGGCGCTGGGACGCAGATCACCAATTTCATCAGCATCGTCAGCCACAGCACGCACCGCAGCGTGCGCGTGGCGGCGCGCCTGTCCGGCGTGCCGGCGGCCGCGCCTGATGGCAGCCAGCCCAGCGATATCCGCGCACCGATTGCGATTGGTACGCACTGCTTTATCGGCCCGCACAGCCTGATCGAAGCCGGCACGGTGCTCGGCAAGGGTTGCCTGGTGGCCGCTGGCAGCCGCGTGCGCGGCCAGTTTGGCGATTTTGCCGTGCTGGCCGGCAACCCGGCCCGCGTGGTGGGCGATACGCGCCAGCAGGACGCCGCCTGGCTGCAGCAGCACCCCGACTACCGCGCCGCCTACGAGAGCTGGACCGGCCAACTACCCGCATCCGACGCATGAGACGCTCCCGCCAGGTCGATCCCGCCGCTTCCCCGATCCGCAAGGCCGTGGCGCGCGCCAGCCAGCCACAGGCCCGGCCGGCCGCCGCATCGCGCCCGCGCTACGTGCTGATCGGCGATGGCGACAGCCCGCACCTGCTGAAATGGGCACGCGCGCTGCAACCGCTGGTGGAGCTGTGGATCTGCAGCAGCCGCGGCTTTGCACCCGAGCTGGCCCGGCTGGTACCGCAAGCCCGGCGGCTGGCGCTGGATACCGATCCGGCCCATGGCGGCGGCAATATCGCGCTGCTGAAAAAGGCGCCGCAAGTGGCGCGCTGGCTGCAGCAGGTCGATGCCGACTGGATCAACCCGCACTACCTGACCTCGCACGGCACGCTGGCGCTGCTGGCCAAGCGCTTTGGCCGGCTGCGCGGCCGGCTGATCGCCTCGGCCTGGGGCAGCGACATCCTGGTCACGCCGCAGCGCCACGCGGCCTACAGCTGGCTGACGCGCTCCATCCTGCGCAGCGCCACGCTCTGCACCAGCGATTCGCAGCACATGACGGGCATCATGCAGCAGTTGGGCGCGCGCGAGGTGCTGACTTTTCCGTTCGGGCTGGACAGCCTGCCAGTGCTGTCGCGCCAGCCAAAACAACCCTGGCTCTGCTACGCCAACCGCGGGCTGGAGCCGATCTACCAGCCGCAGCGCGTGCTGGAGCTGTTTGCCGCCATCGCCGCCTGGCAGCCACAGGCGCAACTGCTCATCGCCAATGACGGCAGCCTGCGCCCGCAGCTGGAGCAGTGGGTGGCGCAGCGCGGCCTGCAGCCGCAGGTGCGCTTTGTCGGCCGCCTGTCGGCGCAGCAACAGGCCGAGCACTATGGTCGCGCCCAGTGGTACCTGAGCCAGCCTGAGAGCGATTCGGTCGCGGTCTCGGTACTCGAAGCCATGGCCTACGGCTGCATCCCGCTGCTGAGCGATCTACCGGCGAACCGCGAGCTGGTGCACGATGGCCACAATGGCTGGATCGTGCCCGCCGACGCCATCGATCTGGACCAGGCCGTGCCGCAAGCCCTGCCGGCGCTGCAGGCGCGCGCCGCCGACATCGCGCGCCAGAACCGCGACTGGGTGCAACAACATGGCCTGTTCCCGCCGGCGATCCGCCAGCTGGTGCAGACCCTTTCTTCCCGATGAACATTCTTTACCTGAACCACTACGCCGGCAGCCCGCGCCACGGCATGGAATACCGGCCCTACTACCTGGCGCGCGAATGGGTGCAGGCCGGCCATGCGGTGCGCATGGTCGCCGCCGACTACAGCCATGTGCGCGCACGCCAGCCCGAGCAGGCCGGCAGCCGCCACCAGGAGCTGATCGACGGCATCGACTACCACTGGTATCCAACACCCGCCTACAGCGGCAACGGTCTGGGCCGCGTGAAGAACATCTGGAGCTTTCTGCGCCAGGTCTGGCGCGATGCCGGCGAGATCGCACGCACCTTCCGGCCGGACATCGTGATTGCGTCCAGCACCTACCCGATGGATATCTGGGTCGCGCACCGCATCGTCAAGCTGGCGCGCCAGCAGGGCGTGGCCAGCCGGCTGGTGTTCGAGGTGCATGACCTGTGGCCACTGTCGCCCATCGAGCTGGGCGGCATGTCGCCCTCACACCCCTTCATCCGCCTGTGCCAGGCCGCCGAAGACTACGCCTATCGCCATGCCGATGTGGTGGTGAGCATGCTGCCCAAGGTCGCCGGCCACATGCAGCAGCACGGGCTGGACCTGCACAAGCTGCATATCGTGCCCAACGGCATCACGCTGGACGAATGGCAGGGCGAGCCGCCACCGCTGCGCGATGACGTGGCCGCGCACATGCGCGCCTGCAAGCAGGCCGGGCTGCAGCTGGTCGGCTATGCCGGCTCGCACGGCACGCCCAACGCGCTGGAGGTGATGCTGCAGGCCGCCTCGCTGCTGCGTGACGAGCCGTTTGCCTTTGTGCTGGTCGGCGACGGCCATGAAAAGGCCAATTTGCAGGCGCAGGCACAACAGCTCGGCCTGGAGAAGGTGGCGTTTTTTGATCCGATTCCCAAGGCGCAGATACCGTCTTTCCTGGCGGTGGCCGATATCGCCTATATCGGCTGGCAGCGCGTCTCCATCTACCGTTTCGGCATCGCGCCGAACAAGCTGATGGACTACATGATGGCGCGCTGCGTCGTGCTGCACTCGGTCGAGGCCGGCAATGACCCGGTGGCCGAAGCCGGCTGCGGCATCACCGTGCCGCCGGCCGATCCGCTGGCGATTGCCGAAGGCCTGCGCCAGCTCGCCGCGCTCGACGCCGGCACGCGTGCCCGCATGGGCGATGCCGGCCGCCAGTTCGTGCTGGAACACCACACTTATCCGGTGTTGGCACGCCGATTCCTGCAAGCCTGCGACAATAGCCAGCCATGAATACCTTCATCCCGTTTGCCCGCCCCGATATTGGCGAGGAAGAAATCGAGGCCGTTGCCTACGCCATGCGCAGCGGCTGGGTCACCACCGGCCCGGAAACACGCGCCTTCGAACAGGAATTTGCCGACTACCTGGGCGGCGGCGTTCAGGCAATTGCCGTCAACTCGGCCACCGCCGGCCTGCACCTGGCACTCGAAGCCATGGGCATCGGCCCGGGTGACGAGGTGATCGCGCCGACGCTGACCTTTACCGCCACCACCGAGGTGATCCGCTACCTGGGTGCCGATCCGGTGCTGGTGGACTGCGATCCGGTCACGCTGAACATCGACGTGACCAAGATCGAGGCCGCGATCACGTCACGCACCAAGGCCATCATGCCGGTGCACTACGGCGGCCTGGCCTGCGACATGACGGCGATCCAGGTGATTGCCGATCGCCACGGCCTGCGCGTGCTGGAAGATGCGGCGCACGCCCTGCCCACCACCCACGCTGGCACCCTGGTCGGCCAGCTGCCCAGCGATGCCGCGGTGTTCAGCTTCTACGCCAACAAGACCATGACCACCGGCGAAGGCGGCATGGTGGTGACGCGCAACGCCGAGATGGCGGCCCGCATGCGCGTGATGCGCCTGCACGGCATCAACCGCGATGCCTTTGACCGCTTTACCAGCAAGACGCCGGCCTGGTATTACGAGATCGTGGCGCCGGGCTTCAAGTACAACATGACGGACATGGCCGGCGCCATGGGCCGGGTGCA
>JAAYCV010000160.1 GCA_012729605.1 Ramlibacter sp.
CGCTGCCACCATAGCCGGTGGCAGCCACCACCACGCCGATAAAGGCAAAGCTGCTGCCCAGATAGCTCGGCACCTTGCCGCCGGTAAACAGGAAGAAGATGAGCGTGCCGATGCCGCTCATGAAGATGGCCAGGTTCGGGTCGAACCCCATCAGGATGGGGGCCAGTACGGTCGAGCCAAACATGGCGATCACGTGCTGGATGCCCATTAGCCCGGTTTGCGGCCAGGGCAGGCGTTCATCGGGGGCAATGCTGCCACCCTGGCGCAGCACCTCGCTGCTGCGTTCTGTCCATTGAAAAAGTCCCATGGGAATGTCCTTGTGCTGAGATGTTGCACATGGTAACTTTTCCGGCTGCTGCCGTGGTGCCTGGCCCGTACGGGCGTGCAGATTTTTTTGGTGCGGTTGGGGAATCAGCGCACCAGCAGTACCGGCACCTCGCACTCGGCCAGCACGCGCGTGGCGACCGAGCCCATCAGCAGGTTGCCTAAAGCGCCCTGGCCGTGCGAACCCATGATCACCATGCCGAATTTTTCTTCCCTGGCAATCTCGGCAATCGTGCTGCCCGGATCGCCGACCCGGCTCAGCACGTGCGGACGGATGTCGTGGCGCGCCAGGTAGGTCAGCACCGGCTCCAGCACCTTGTCGGTTTCCTCGGCCTGGTACTGCAGCAGTTGTTCCTTGCTCAGGGCGTTGCGCACGCGTGCCGGCAGGGCTGGCAGCACGGTCAGCAGCGTGTGGCTCTGGTTGTGCGTGGCGAACATGTCGCGGTTCTGGACCAGATAGACCAGCATCTTCTTGGTATAGGTGCTGCCATCGACAGCCAGCAGGATCTTCATGGCGACTCCTTGAACAGGGGGAAGCAAGACGTCCGCGCAGGACCTGTTTTCAGTGTAGGAGATAAATGACCGCTTGCAAGCCCGCACATGCCCGGCAGCTTACAATTCGGGCATGAATCTGCCCCGCTATACCCGTGCCCAAGCCCTGCCCGATATCCTGCGCCAGCGCATCGTCATCCTGGATGGAGCGATGGGCACCATGGTGCAGCGTTTCAAGCTGACCGAGGAACAGTACCGTGGCGAGCGCTTCAAGGATTTCCCGCGTGACGTCAAGGGCAACAACGAACTGCTCAGCCTGACGCAGCCGGACATCATCCGCCAGATCCACGAAGGCTATCTGGCCGCCGGTGCCGACATCATCGAGACCAACACCTTTGGTGCCACCAGCATCGCCCAGGACGACTACGGCATGGGTGAGCTGGCCTACGAGATGAACCTGGAATCGGCCAAGCTGGCACGTGCTGCCTGCGACAAGTACAGCACACCGGACAAGCCACGCTATGTGGCGGGTGCCCTAGGCCCCACGCCCAAGACCGCCAGCATCAGCCCGGACGTGAACGATCCGGCAGCACGCAATGTCACCTTCGAGTCGCTGCGGGCCTCCTACTACGAGCAGGTCAAGGGCCTGGTCGATGGTGGTGCCGACGTGCTGCTGGTCGAGACGATCTTCGACACGCTCAACGCCAAGGCGGCGCTGTTCGCCATCGAGGAGTTCTTCGACGATTCCGGCGAACGCCTGCCGATCATGATCAGCGGTACCGTGACCGACGCCTCCGGCCGCGTGCTGAGCGGCCAGACTGTGACCGCCTTCTGGTACAGCGTGCGCCATGTGCAGCCGCTGTCCATCGGCCTGAACTGCGCGCTGGGTGCGGCGCTGATGCGTCCCTACATCCAGGAGCTGAACCAGATTGCCGGCGATACCTTCATCAGCTGCTACCCCAACGCCGGCCTGCCCAATCCGATGAGCGAGACCGGCTTTGACGAGACGCCGGAAGTCACCAGCCGCCTGGTGCATGAATTTGCGGCCGAAGGCCTGGTCAACATCGTCGGCGGCTGCTGCGGCACCACGCCGGACCACATCGCCGCGATCGGCGAGAAAGTGCAGCCGCTGCGTCCGCGCGGCGTGATGCTGGCGCGTTTTGCCAGCGATGCTGCCTGACCTTCCGCCGTCCTCCTGCCGCCTGTATGCCTGAAAGTTTCGCCATGTCTGCCTCCGATTTGCCCACCGCCAACCCGTCTGCCCCGCTGCCGCCGATGCGCCTGTCCGGCCTCGAGCCGCTGTCGGTCGATGCCAGCAGCCTGTTCATCAACGTCGGTGAACGCACCAACGTGACCGGCTCCAAGGCCTTCGCGCGCATGATCCTGAACGACCAGTACGAGGAAGCGCTGGCCGTGGCACGCCAGCAGGTCGAGAACGGCGCGCAGGTGATCGACATCAACATGGACGAGGCGATGCTGGACAGCGAGGCCGCCATGGTGCGCTTCCTGAACCTGATCGCCAGCGAGCCCGATATCGCACGCGTGCCGATCATGGTGGACAGCTCCAAGTGGTCGGTGATCGAGGCTGGCTTGCGCTGCATCCAGGGCAAGCCGATTGTCAACTCGATCAGCATGAAGGAAGGCGTGGACGAGTTCAAGCGCCAGGCCAGGCTGATCAAGCGCTATGGCGCGGCCGCCGTGGTGATGGCGTTTGACGAGAAGGGCCAGGCCGATACCTTCGAGCGCAAGACCGAGATCTGCGAACGTGCCTACCGCGTGCTGGTCGACGAGGTCGGCTTCCCGCCCGAGGACATCATTTTCGACCCGAACATCTTCGCGATTGCCACCGGCATCGAGGAGCACAGCAACTATGCGGTGGACTTCATCAACGCGGTGCGCTGGATCAAGCAGAGCCTGCCCGGTGCCAAGGTCAGCGGCGGTGTCTCCAACGTGAGCTTCAGCTTCCGCGGCAACGAGCCGGTGCGCGAGGCAATCCACACCGTGTTCCTGTACCACGCGATCCAGGCTGGCATGGACATGGGCATCGTCAACGCCGGCATGGTGGGTGTCTATGACGAGCTTGATGCCGAACTGCGTGAGCGCGTCGAGGACGTGGTACTGAACCGCCGCCCCGATGCCGCCGAACGCCTGCTGGAAATCGCCGAGCGTGCCAAGGGCGCGGCCAAGGACGACAGCAAGAAGCTGGAATGGCGCAATCTGCCGGTCAAGCAGCGCCTGAGCCACGCGCTGGTGCACGGCATCACCGATTTCATCGTCGAGGATACCGAGGAAACCTGGCAGCTGATCCAGGCCGACGGTGGCCGTCCGCTGCACGTGATCGAGGGTCCGCTGATGGACGGCATGAACGTGGTCGGCGACCTGTTCGGTGCCGGCAAGATGTTCCTGCCGCAGGTGGTGAAATCGGCGCGCGTGATGAAGCAGGCGGTGGCGCACCTGGTGCCCTATATCGAGGAAGAAAAGCGCCAGCAGGAAGCCGCCGGCATGGACGTGAAGTCGCGCGGCAAGATCGTCATGGCCACGGTCAAGGGCGACGTGCACGACATTGGCAAGAACATCGTCACCGTGGTGCTCCAGTGCAACAACTTTGACGTGGTCAACATGGGCGTGATGGTGCCCTGCCACGAGATCCTGGCCAAGGCCAAGGAAGAAGGCGCCGATATCGTCGGTGTCAGCGGCCTGATCACGCCGAGCCTGGAAGAGATGCAGTACGTGGCTGGCGAGATGCAGAAGGACGACTACTTCCGCACGCGTGGCATTCCGCTGCTGATCGGCGGCGCCACCACCAGCCGCGTGCACACGGCGGTCAAGATTGCGCCCAAGTACGAAGGCCCGGTGGTCTATGTGCCCGATGCCTCGCGCAGCGTGGGCGTGGCGCAGAACCTGCTGGGCGAATCGCTGGACAGCTACCTGGAGGAGGTGCGCACCGACTACGAGCGCGTGCGCCAGTTGCACGCCGGCAAGAAGCAGCAGCCGCTGTGGCCGCTGGCCCAGGCGCGTGCCAACAAGACGGCGATTGACTGGAACGGCTACCAGCCGCCGGTGCCCAAGTTCATCGGCCGCCGCGAATTCCGCAATTTCGATCTGGCCGAACTGGTGCGTTTCCTCGACTGGGGCCCGTTCTTCCAGACCTGGGATCTGGCCGGCAAGTTTCCCAACATCCTCGACGATGAGGTGGTGGGCGAGGAAGCGCGCAAGGTCTATGCCGATGCGCAGGCCATGCTCAAGCAGATCATCGAACAGAAATGGCTGACCGCGAATGGCGTGATGGGTTTCTGGCCGGCCAACACCGTGCGCGATGACGATATCGAGCTGTACGCCGACGAGCAGCGCGAGCAGGCCGTGCTGACCTGGTATGGCTTGCGCCAGCAGGCCGAGAAGCAGGCGGTGGACGGCGTGATGCGTCCGAGCCGCTGCCTGTCCGATTTCATCGCGCCGCAGGGCGTGGCGCCAGATTACATTGGCGCCTTTGCCGTGACCGCCGGTATCGGTGCCGAGAAGCAGGAAGCGGTATTTGCCGCCACCCATGACGACTACAGCAGCATCATGTTCAAGGCGCTGGCCGATCGCCTGGCCGAGGCCTTTGCCGAATGCCTGCACCAGCGCGTGCGTACCGACCTGTGGGGTTACGCTGCTGACGAGACGCTGGACAACGCCCAGCTGATCGCTGAAAAGTACGTCGGCATCCGTCCGGCACCGGGCTATCCGGCTTGCCCGGACCACCGCGTCAAGCGCCCGCTGTTCGAGTTGCTGCGCGCCGAGGACATCGGTATGGGCCTGACCGACAGCTATGCCATGACGCCGGCTTCCAGCGTCAGCGGCTTCTACTTCAGCCACCCGGACAGCACCTACTTCAACGTTGGCAAGATCAACGAGGAACAGGTGCAGGACATGGCCGCACGCAGCGGCGCACCGCTGGCAGAGGTCGAGCGCGCGCTGTCGCCCAACCTGGGCCTGTAAGGCGCTGCCTTACAGCAGATCGCAGTCGGCGATGTCCTCTGCGAACTGCTGCAGCGCCTGCTCGGCGTTGGCCTGCTTCAGCCGGTTGTGGATGCTGCCATCTTCGCGATAGACATAGCCCATGCGCCAGTCGGCAAAGCGGCGCAGGCCTTGCAGTGGCGCATCGACCAGCACTTCGACCTGCTGGTGTCGTGCATCGCCCCGGATGTTGTCCATCAGCTGGTGGATGGCTTCGGGCGGGCCTTCGATATACTGGATGAAGTGTTCGCCGTCAAACAGCAGCACGCCGGTGATCTGGAAGTCCTGGTTGGCCTTGCGGGCCACTTTCAGGATGTCGGGAACGCACAGGGCCGATTCGTCTGGGGCCATGTCGCTGATGTAGAGAATGCAATGTATGGGGCAGGGTCTGGTATGGGTCGTGTAAAGCCCTGATTTTGCCCGACATTCGCGCCCCGTCAATGCTGGTGCAGCAATCCGCGCCGCAATTGCATGGCCTCGGCCAGATGCGGAATCGAGATGCTGTCACTTTCGGCCAGGTCGGCAATCGTGCGCGCCACGCGCAGGGTGCGATGCGTGCTGCGCGCACTCCAGCCGAGTTGGCGTGCCGCCTTCTGCAGAAAGCCGCTGGCGGCGCCATCGAGCTGCGCACTGGCTTCCAGTGCCAGCCCCTCCAGCAACTGGTTCGGGCTGCCCTGACGCTGCAGGGCGCGCTCGCGTGCTGCCACCACGCGTTGCTGCACGGTGGCACTGTTCTCTCCGGCGCTGGCGGTCAGCAGCTCTTCGGGTGGCAAGGCCTGCACTTCCAGTTGCAGGTCGATCCGGTCCAGCAAGGGGCCGCTAAGTTTGCCCTGGTAACGCCGTACCTGGTCTGGCGTACAGCGGCAGGGCCGGATGCGGCTGCCCAGATAGCCGCAGGGGCAGGGATTCATCGCGGCGATCAGCTGGAAGTGCGCCGGAAACACCGCTTGCCGGCCGGCGCGCGAGATATGGATTTTTCCGGTCTCCAATGGCTCGCGCAAGGCCTCCAGTGCGGGGCGTGGAAATTCGGGGATCTCGTCGAGAAATAGTGTGCCGTGGCAAGCGAGCGAGATCTCGCCAGGGCGTGGGGGTGAGCCACCACCGACCAATGCCACCGCACTGGAAGTGTGGTGCGGCGAGCGCATCGGCCGCTGCCCCCACTGCTCTGGCGTGAAGTGTCCGGCCAGGCTGGCCACGGCCGCGGCAGCCAGCGCCTGTTGCGGCTGCATCGGTGGCAGCAGGCCGGCAAAGCGCTGTGCCAGCATGGACTTGCCCGATCCTGGCGGGCCCAGCAGCAGCATCGAATGCTGGCCGGCGGCGGCAATCTCCAATGCCCGGCGCGCTGCGGCCTGGCCTTTCACATCGGCCAGATCCGGATAGCGCGGCGTGGACTGGCGTGCCGGATCCGGCTGCATGCGGTACCAGCCTTCAGGCAGTTCCTGTTGTGATCCAGCGGGCGCAAAGGCCTGCACCACATCACCCAGCGTGCGGGCGCCATAGACCTGCAGGCCGGGCACCAGCGCGGCCTCGCAGGCGCTGTCGTGCGGCAGGACCAGCGCGGCGGAATCGCCCTGCTGGCAATGCGCGGCCGCCATGGCGAGCGCGCCGCGTACCGGCTTCAGCTCGCCGGACAGCGACAGCTCACCGGCAAACACATGATCCGCCAGCCGACTCGCATCGACCTGGTCGCTGGCCGCCAGAATCCCCATGGCGATCGGCAGGTCGAAGCGGCCGGAATCCTTGGGCAGGTCGGCCGGAGCCAGATTGACCGTGATGCGCCGGTTGTGCGGAAAGTCCAGTCCGGCATTCTGGATCGCGCAACGCACGCGTTCACGCGCTTCCTTGACCTCGGTATCGGCTAGCCCGACCAGGGTGAAACTGGGCAGGCCGGGTGCCAGATGCACCTCGACCATGACCGGTGGCGCTTCCAGCCCGAGCAGGGCACGACTGGGGACAAAGGCGAGGGACATGGCGATAATATGAATACTAAATAACTATATTATGCCATGATTGTTGCCAAGCTGATCTGCGCCAGGCAAGAAAAAACCGCCCTGCTAGCAGCAGGACGGTTGTCATGCAGACGGCAGCGGGTACCGTCGTCAGCAGGACTTAGTCGTGGAAACGGGCGTCAGGGTGACGCGCTTCCCAGTCGGCCAGCTGCTTTTCAGCTTCGTCGCGGGCAATGCCGGCGCGCTCCTGGATCTTGCCGACCAGCTGCTGGCGCTTGCCGTCGATCACGTCCAGATCGTCGTCGGTGAGCTTGCCCCACTGTTCCTTGATCTTGCCCTTGAATTGCTTCCAGTTGCCTTCGATGGTGTCCTTGTTGATGGCGGTCATTGCTTTATCTCCATTCAATAGGGATGTCAGTGCATCCGGGTGAAAGGACTGCTGCGGTGACGTCTGTCATCTGCAGCAGCACTGGGTTCAGTGTAGAAAAGCCCTGACTTGCGGCGGGTGGGACAAGCTTGCAAGCAGACGTAGGATCAGGCCTTCAGGGCCGACAGCGCCTGCAGCGTGCGCTCCATGGCGATGGCGTCGGCTGCGGCATCATAGTGGTTGCCGTTTGGGCGCGCGAAGGCGTGTTGCACGCCCGGGTACTCGAACACCTGCACGTTGTCGTGCTGGGCGGCAGCAGCCTTGATCTGCTCCTGCGCTTCGGCCGGGCAGTATTCGTCCTGGCCGGCAAAGTGCAGCACCAGCTGGCCCTTGATGTTGACCATCTCGTCCAGCCTGGCTTCGATGCCGGTACCGTAATAGCCCACCGACACGTCGGCATCGGTGCGGCAGGCCGCCAGATACGCCATCTTGCCGCCCAGGCAGTAGCCCACCACGCCGGCCTTGGGGTAGTCATTGCAGGCCTCCAGGCTGGTGCGCGCCGTCATCAGCACGGTGCCAATGTCCTGTGCGCCCACATTCTGGTCAAAGTTGTTGAAGAAGCCGAAGGCCTTCTCCCAGCCTTCCGGCGAATAGTCCAGCTCCACGCCCGGCTCCAGCCGCCAGAACAGGTCCGGCACGATGGCCACATAGCCTTCCTCGGCATAGCGGTCGGCCACCTGGCGCATGGTCTCGTTCACGCCAAAGATTTCCTGGCAGATGACCAGGGCCGGGCCCTTGCCCGATGCAGGTTCGGCGACATAGGCGCTGAAAGTGCCGGTGCCGTCGGTGGACTGGATCTCGATGGTGTAGCTCATGCTGTCTCCTTCATGGTTCTTGGTAAGGACCCGCCACCAGGCACATGGCAGGTTGTCCCGATCGATTATGACGGGGGAAACTTGCCGACAACATGACAGCTTCCCGCTGCCATGTGTCAGAGTGTGTCGGGAAAAGCACCAAACCCGGGCGAAACGCACCAATGCAGTGCATGTTTCGTGTGCCTCTTGCTGCATCGCGGCAAAAAACGCCTGCTTACAGACTTGGCACATATCTTGCTTGATATCGCATGCAGTCATTCACTCATACGCGATCGGGAGGATCATCATGCGCACTATCCCTGCAATCCCTGCGGTTCTGGTCATCACACTGTTGTCCGGCCTGTCTGCCACCAGGGCCCTGGCCCAGGAGGCCGCACCGTCGGCTGGCGGCCTCAGTGCCAATATGGGTGCGGTCACACTGTATAAGTACCGTGGCCAGGACCAGTACATCAACCACAGCGGCGAAGAGAAGAAGCTGCGCCCGGCCCTGCAAGCCGGCTTGGACCATGACTTCGGCAACGGCTTTTACGTGGGCAACTGGAACTCCAGCGTGCGCTTGCCCAGTAGCAGCGGCACCGCCCATCTCGAAATGGACTTTTACGGTGGCTACCGTTTCGAGACCGGCCTGCTGGCCTGGGACGTAGGCGCGCTGCGCTACCAGTATCCCGGCTCCGGCGTGCTCAACACCACCGAGGTCTATGCCGGTGCCACCTATGGCCCGGCCACGCTCAAGTATTCGCATACCGTGTCCGACCGCTACTTCGGCTTGGAGGGTGGCAAGAACACCGGCTATCTCAACCTGGCTGTGAATTACCCGGTCAGCGAGGCCGTGGCCCTGCAGGCCAGTGTCGGTCACACCATGCTGGATGGCGGTGCGCGCCAGGCCAGCGGCCTGCCCGATTACACCGATTACAGCCTGGGCCTGGCCTGGACGGCTCAGCCCGGGCTGACCGTGACGGCAGCCGTGGCGGGTGCCAACCAGGACGATGCCTGGGGCTATGTGAACAAGCCCAAGGCCATTATTGGCATGAAATATGCTTTTTGATTCCTGTGCGACGCGCCATACGCGTCACCTGCAGACCCTCACCAGGAGTACCCGAACATGAAGCTCATCACCGTGATCATCAAACCCTTCAAGCTCGACGACGTGCGTGAAGCCCTGTCAGACATCGGTGTGCGCGGCGTCACCGTCACCGAAGTGAAAGGCTTTGGCCGTCAGAAAGGCCATACCGAGCTCTACCGCGGCGCCGAATATGTCGTCGATTTTCTGCCCAAGATCAAGCTCGAAGCTGCGGTGGACGATGCCATCGTCGAGCAGGTACTCGAGACCATCCAGGCCAGCGCCCGTACCGGCAAGATCGGTGACGGCAAGATTTTCGTCACTGAGCTGGAACAGGTCATCCGCATCCGTACCGGCGAGTCCGGCAGCATCGCCCTCTGAGGCCATCCCCCCAACAGGAGAATCTCCATGATGAAGTCCCTTCCCTCCCGGCTGGCCGCTGTCATGGCGCTGGCATTGACCAGTGCCAGCGCACTGGCCCAGACCCCGGCCGTCGAAGCTACCGTCAACAAGGGTGACGTGGCCTGGCTGCTCACCTCCACCCTACTCGTGATCATGATGAGCCTGCCCGGTATCGCGCTGTTCTACGGCGGCCTGGCGCGCAGCAAGAACATGCTGTCCGTGCTGATGCAGGTCTTTGCCGTGTTTTCCATGGTTGCCGTGCTGTGGGCCTTCTACGGCTACAGCCTCGCCTTCAGCGGTGGTGGTGCCATCTACGGCGATTTCGGCAAGCTGTTCCTGAGCGGTGTCGGTGTGGACGCCCTGGGTGATACCTTCAGTGCCGATGCCAAGATCCCGGAACTGGCCTTTGTCGCCTTCCAGTGTTCGTTCGCCGCCATCAGCTGCGCCATCATCGTCGGCTCGCTAGCCGAGCGCATGCGCTTTGCCGCGCTGATGACCTTCATCGGCCTGTGGTTCACGCTCAGCTACTTGCCGATCGCGCACATGGTCTGGTCCGGCAACGGCTACCTGTTCGGCAAGGGCGCGCTGGACTTTGCCGGCGGCACCGTGGTGCACATCAACGCCGGTGTCGCCGGCCTGGTGGCGGCCCATATGCTGGGCAAGCGTATCGGCTACGGCCGTGAGGCGCTGATGCCGCACAGCCTGACGCTGACCATGGTCGGTGCCGCGCTGCTGTGGGTCGGCTGGTTCGGCTTCAACGGTGGTTCTGCACTCGAAGCCAACGGCACGGCTGCGCTGGCCTTCGTCAACACGCTGATGGCGACTGCCGCAGCCGTACTGTCCTGGCTGCTGACCGAAGCCGTGCTGGGCCGCAAGCCTTCCATGCTGGGTGCGGCTTCCGGTGCCATTTCCGGTCTGGTGGTGATCACCCCGGCGGCCGGTACGGTCGGCGTGATGGGTGGCATCGCCATGGGTCTGCTAGTGTCCCCGATCTGTTTCTGGGGCGTGACCGGCCTGAAGCGCCTGCTCAAGGTCGATGATGCCTTCGATGCCTTTGGCATCCATGGGGTTGGCGGCATCGTTGGCGCCGTGCTGGTGGGCGTGTTCACTGCGCCGGCGTTGGGTGGCATGGGCGCGGCAGACTTTGACATGCTGCACCAGCTCTGGGTCCAGATCGAAGGCGTGCTGATCACCATCGTCTGGTCCGGCGTAGTCACGGTCGTGCTCTGCAAGCTGATCGGCATGACCATCGGCCTGCGCGTCAGTGAAGAGGACGAGCGCCAGGGGCTGGACATCAGCAGCCATGGCGAATCTGCCTACAGCCGTTGATCCAGCCGCCCATGAAAAATGCCGACAGCGCTAGCTGTCGGCATTCGGGTGTGCTGTTGCACTATTTTTTGGGCTGTGTCTCCTCGGCCTCTGTGCTGCTGCAGCGTGTGCATCAGCGTGTCCCGGAACTATAGCGAGATTGCCCTCGCAACCATCCTAGGTAAAACCCTGAAATGCTATTAATTACACCCGCCAGGCATCAATCGTCGCTACGCAGATAGTGCTTGCGCCAGAACCACAGGCTCAGCAGCACCGCAATCGACAGCATGCTGCCAATGGCAATCCAGAAGCCGATGCTGAGCTTGAGCAGCGGCATCTCCAGAAAGTTCATGCCGAAAATGCCGGCGATCAGGTTCAGCGGCAGGAAAATCGCGGTCAGCGTGGTCAGCACGCGCATGATGTCGTTGGTGCGATTGCCCTGTGCGCTGAAATGGATCTGCACTGCAGTTTCGGCCGATTGTTCCAGCCGGCGCACATGGTGCAGCACACGCTGGATATGCTCGATCACGTCGCGTCCGCGTGCAATCAGCAGGTCGTGGTGCGCTGTCAGTTCCTTGCCCGACAGGCCGGCCTGTGCAGCTGGCAGGTGCTCGGCCAGGCTGTCCAGCCATTCCTGCATCGCATCGTGCTGCTCCTCGCACAGGTCTTCCAGCGCATGCAGCTGGTTGCGCGCCGCCATCAGCGCATTCCAGTTGGCAAAGCCGGCATTGGTCTGCAACAGTTGCTGCTGCCAGCGTTCCAGCCGGTCGGCCAGCTGCTTGCGCAGGTCCAGGTAGCTGTCCACCATCTGGTTGATCATGCGCAGCACCAGGTCGCTCGGGTTCAGCGGCATGCGATTCCGCGCCGTGCTCACGTCCACGCCCAGTTGCACATCCGCCAGAAAGCGCTGCACGAACTGGCGTGCCGACTGGCAGCCGTCCGGATGCACGCTGATCAGCAACCGGTCGTAGACGACAAAACCCACCGCCAGCGAATGCAGTTGGCCCCAGACCAGTGGATCGGCCGTGCCGTGGCTGGGCAGCTGTCCCTGTGCCGCCAGTTCGGAGGCAAACGGCAGCCGGCGGAACACGATCAGGTCATAGACCGAGGTGTAGTCGTAGCGCGAGGGATGCTCCTCGGTGGCCAGGTCCTGGCAGTGCAGGTCCAGCATCGGTGAGCCGCCCAGGCGGCTGGCGGCCTGTTGCAGCCAGGGCAGCGTGTCCGGCAGCTGCTCGCGTCCCAGGAAAATCCAGACAAAGCCCTGCTCCGGCGCTGTCGTGGGCAGCGCCTCCAGAAAACGCAGCGTGTTGCCGTGGAACTCGACCGCGGTAACGTGCGCAGGCACCATGGCAGGTCTCAGCGCATCAGGCCTGCTGGCGCAGCCATTCGGCCGCATCCAGCGCAAAATAGGTCAGGATGCCGTCGGCACCGGCGCGCTTGAACGCCAGCAGCGATTCCATCATCACCGCATCGTGATCGATCCAGCCGTTCTGCGCGGCTGCCTTGATCATGGCGTATTCGCCGCTCACCTGGTAGGCAAAGGTCGGCACGCGGAAGGTCTGCTTCACGCGGTAAAGCACGTCCAGATACGGCAGGCCGGGCTTGACCATCACCATGTCGGCACCCTCGGCGATGTCCATGGCGACTTCGCGCAGCGCCTCGTCGGAGTTGGCCGGATCCATCTGGTAGACCTTCTTGTTGCTCTTGCCAAGGTTGGCCGAAGAGCCCACGGCATCGCGGAACGGGCCGTAGAAACTGCTGGCGTACTTGGCGCTGTAGGCCATCAGGCGCGTGTTGATCAGGCCCTGGGCTTCGAAGGCCTGGCGGATCGCGCCAATGCGACCGTCCATCATGTCGCTCGGCGAGATGATGTCAGCGCCGGCCTGTGCATGCAGCACTGACTGCTGCGTCAGGATCTCGACCGTGCGGTCGTTCAGGA
>JAAYCV010000161.1 GCA_012729605.1 Ramlibacter sp.
CCGCAGGCTGCTGATGCCAAGTTTGCGGTAGATGTCCCACTGGCAGGCTTCGGGTACGCCGGGCTTGCGCAGGCGGTAGAGTTTGCCGTCGCGGGTCGGCAGTGTGACGGTGGCATAGCAGTGTGTGGACAGCACGGTGCGCAGCGTGAACCAGGAACGGCGGTCTCCGGCCTGCTCCAGGGTGTGGAGAAGAAAGCGGAGCAGCTGGTAGGCCAGCACGGTGACGAACACGTGGGCATCCACGCGTTCCTCCAGCTGGTGGTAGTTGGGGCGCAGGCCAAGGTCGCTCTTCAGGGCCTGGAAGCCGTCCTCGGCCCGGCACAGTGTCATATACAGCCCCCAGAGCTGCTCCGGCCCCAGATCGCTGCGGTCTGTGCGCAGCACGTAGCAGCCCGCCAGTTCGTCCTCAGCCTGACAGCGCTCGTCATGGCGCTGCCAGCGTACGACCGGCGTGCCGCTGCTGTCTGCATCGGCCGTGACCTGGTAGAAGCGCGCCGCCCGCGGGTGCCGCTCAAGGAGGCGACCGACGGCCCTCTGCACAGCCCCCTGGTCTTTGAGCCGGCCTTTGCCGACGCGACTGCAGAGCTTCTGAAGATCGTCGCGCAGACGCACTTCGGCGTGACTGCGGATCGCCAGTTCCTTGTTCCGGCGGCCGGCACTGCGGCAGAGCAGCACCTGCTCAGCCAGTCCACCGTCAGACTCATCGGGGAGCTGAAGACGGCGCACCTCAACCTGCTGGTCTTCGGCACGGCCGGGGATGGGAGTGAACCCGTCGGCCGCGAACTGTTCGCGCCATCGGCCCCGGCCGGTCCGCCGGTCGTTGACCAGGTAGTGGAAGCCCTGCTGACGCAGCTCCTCCAGGTTCTTGCGGGCGGCCAGACCGCCGTCAAGAACCACCGTCGGCTGGACCGTGGAACTGAGGCATTGCGAACTGGCAGCCTCGCGCAGGCAGGCCGCCATCTCCGGCAGCGTCCGGCCGTCGTTGGTGTTGCCTGGAAAGGTTCGGTGCAGGACCTCGAAGCCGAACTCGTCGAAGACCATGCCCACCACCACCTGGGGGCAGTCGTTGCGCTTCTGCTTGTTCACGCCGCGCCGGGCCTTCGGGTTGCCGGCGCAGACCCCTTCAAAGTGGAAGTTCGTCAGGTCATAGAGGAAGATGGTGCGCTGCAGGCCGAAGTGTCCCTCGGTGCGCTCCCGCAGATGTCTCTCGATCCGATCCCGGTGGGACAGCAGGCCGTCGCCCACCCGGTAGTAGCGGTCCGTGCCCCCGCGCAGCACTTCCTCGCCCAGCAGGTCCGGCAGGCTGCTGTGCGGCAGCCACTGCATCAGAGCGTGCTCGCTCAACGGTTCGGCCAGCCGGCTGGTGACCAGCGCCGCGGCCGCCTGCCGCTGGGCCGGGTTGAACCCCAGCTCGCTCAGCAGCCCATCCAGACCCAGCTTCTCCCAGGCATGCAGGGCGCACAGCAGCGGACCGAGCACCGTCGAGTGCGAGTGCTCCACCCGCCCGATCAGTACGCCGTCGACCGCCTCATCGTCCATTTCGCCCCCGCTGCGGCCGATGGGACGGCCACCGCGAGGCCACCCGCCCTGGCGCTCGATCTGCAGCACGACCCGGTCCACCCACTCCAGAGCCGCCGGAGGCAGACCCCAGCCGGCCAGGGCCGGCTGGCCTGCAAGGCGCTCCTGGATCAGCCTGGAGGCCGGCTTGAGCCAGGCGTCAGGAACCGCCGCATCACCCAGCGACGCAACCACCTCGTGCGTCGGCGACCTGCCCCCCTTCGGGCGGTACGAAGCCAACAGCTGCAGCGTCTCTCCGGAGGGCGTTTTCTTGCGATGAAAATACATGCGCCCACGCTACGCCG
>JAAYCV010000162.1 GCA_012729605.1 Ramlibacter sp.
CACGCGCCACACGCAACGCCAAGCCGGAAGCAGCCACCACGCCGGCCAAGCGCAATACGCGTACTGCCGCCACCAGCGACAGCCGCCAGCGCGCCAACAGCAAGTCCGAGGAAGCCGCATCCGCCAAGGGCAAGCGCACCAGCAGGCAGGAAGACGCTGCTCCGGCCAAGGGCCAGCGTGCCGTGAAGGCGGAAGATAGCAGCGCCAACAAGCGCGCCTCCACGGGCAAGGCTGCTGCAGGCAAGACCGACAGCAAGGCCGATGCCACCGACAACAAGGCCAATAGCCGCACTAGCGCCAGGTCGACCAAGGCCGAGCCCGCCAAGCGCAACACCGGCAAGGCAGCGCGCGCCACCGACCCTGCCGAGGACAAGCCGACGCGTGCCAAGCCCGCTGCTGACCGAAAAGCAGCCGCAGACAAGCCAGCCACAGAAAAGAAGCCGGCCGAGAAAAAACAACCGGCTGACAAGAAGGCAGCAGACAAGAAACCTGCTAACGACAAGAAAACTACCGCCAAATCACGCTAATCGCGTGATCGGGATCGGGATCGGTTTTAGCCAAACTGCTGCTGCAGGCGTGCTGCCAGCGCCTGCTCCAGCGCTGGCAGTTGCGTCTTGACCGCAGCCACGCGCGCTTCTGGCGAAGGCCGCTGCGCACCACCCCAGACCGGCCGGGGGAAATGGCTGTCCCAGTCAAAACGGGCAATCACGTGCCAGTGCAGGTGCGGCACCACATTGCCCAGCGTGGCCAGGTTGATCTTGGTCGGGCGCAAGTAGTCGCGCAGCTGCTGCTCCACCAGAGTCACCGCTTCCATGCCCTGCTGGCGTTCACAGGCCGACAGATCGCTCCACTCCGCCACATGGCGATTCCAGATCAGGCGGTAGAACGCCGGGAACGGCGCATTGGCCGCTTCGCCGGCGTGCACCAGCCGCCAGTCACGACCGCGCCAGACGACACGGCCACCGTCCTCGCTGCACAGCACACAATCCTGTTTCATGATGTTGTTCCTTTCCGGCTGCAGGCACATCCTGTCGCAAAGCCGCATGCCATGCGCGCCCCGACCTGCTATCTTCGGGGATTATCGTACGCCACACCATTGCCCTGCCATGCCCGCTCCCGTATCCCGCCGCCACTGCCTGCAACTGATTCCCGCCCTCGGCCTGTTCAGCCTGAGTGGCTGCTCGGTCGCCTCGGTGCTGCGCAACATTGATCTTGATGGCGATATGCTGCAGCGCAAGCTGGCTGCGCGCTTCCCGATGCAGCAGCGCCTGCTCGGTGCCGAGATCACGCTGCGCAACCCGCGCCTGAGCTTCCACCCCGACAGCAACCAGATCGGCACCCGGGTACAGGCCGATGTGCCCTCGGTATTCGGCCTCACGCCAGCGCTGTCCGGCCCGGTGGACCTGCGCTATGGCCTGCGCTACGAACCCACGGACAACAGCGTGCGCATCACCGACCTGCGCGTACAGACCATCGACCTGCGCGATCCCGCCGGCCGCAGCCAGCCGCGCATCAACCAGGCGGTCAGCCTGCTCGGCGAGCAGCTGTTCAGCGATTACAACGTCTACCAGCTGACCGAATCCGACCTGGCCAAGGCACGCCAGCTGCGCCTGAAGCCCGGCAAGGTCACGGTGCGCCGCAGCGGTCTGGAAATCGAGCTGTTGCCATCCAGCTAGACCCTGCACGCCATGCCGGATTCATCCCGCATCTAGAATCACTTCACCAAACAATTAATTGATTCACGCGGCTACGCGCCGTTCTTGCAAGGGAAGACACAGATGAACCATTGGGACCAGGCCTACAGCGATGCCGAGGGCTACAAGTACGGCGAACAGCCGAACGCCTTTCTGAAGGAACAGGCGCACCGGATTCCGGCCGGCGCCCGCGTGCTGGTACCCGGCGATGGCGAAGGCCGCAACGGCGTCTGGCTGGCGGAACAAGGCCACGAGGTGACATCGCTGGACAACTCGGCGGTCGGCCTGGCCAAGGCCGATGACCTGGCGCGCCGCCGCCAGGTACCGCTGCAAACCGTGCTGGCGGACCTGGCCGACTGGCAGCCGGAACCAGCCAGCGCCGATGCCGTGGTGCTGACCTATCTGCACCTGCCGCCAGAGCTGCGTACGCCGGTGATGCACAAGCTGGTGCAGGCACTCAAGCCCGGTGGCCTGCTGATCCTGGAAGCCTTCCATCCACGCCAGCTGCACTACCACAGCGGTGGCCCGAAGAACGAAGCCATGCTGTACACGCTGGAACTGTTGCGCAACGACCTGGCCGCAGCCATGCAGGAGCTGCTGGCCAGCGAATCGGAAACCGTGCTCGACGAAGGACCTGGCCACCAGGGGCCGGCCTATGTCACTCGCTGGATCGGCCAAAAAATCTGACAAACATCCTGATCAGGAATATTTCCTGATCTGACGCACAAAAAACAGGCCTGGCAATCGCCAGGCCTGTGTCGTCATGGACGTCTGAAAACCAGCTTACACCAGCACGCGCTCGATGCCGCCGCTGTTGGCAGCATCCACGTACTCCTTCATCCAGTTCTCGCCCAGGATCTGCTTGGCCATCTCGACCACGATGTAGTCGGTTTCCATCAGGCCGTTCGGCAGGTCCTCGTTGTAGCGGCTCAGGCCCTGGAAGCAGCTCGGGCAGCTGGTCAGCATCTTCACCGGCTGCTTGCCTTCCGACGGTGCCAGGCCATTGGCCTGCTGCAGCTCGGCCAGCTGGCCGGCGTTCTTGCGAATTTCCTCGGTCTTGCGGAAGCGCACCTGGGTCGAGATGTCGGGACGGCTCACGCCCAGCGTGCCGGATTCGCCACAGCAACGATCGCTCTTGACCACGGCATCGCCCAGCAGGCCCTTCACCGTCTTCATCGGATCCTGCAGCTTGAGCGGCGTGTGGCAGGGATCGTGGTACAGATAGCCTTCCGGACGCGGCAGCGTGATGTTCTTTTCCAGCAGGAATTCGTGGATGTCGATGATGCGGCAGCCCGGGAAGATCTTCTCGAACTGGTAGTCCTGCAGCTGGTCATAACAGGTGCCGCAGCTCACCACCACGGTCTTGATATCCAGGTAGTTGAGCGTGGTGGACACGCGGTGGAACAGCACGCGGTTGTCGGTGATCATCTTCTCGGCCACGTCGAACTGGCCGGAGCCGCGCTGCGGGTAGCCACAGCAGACATAGCCCGGCGGCAGCACGGTCTGCACGCCGGCATGCCACAGCATCGCCTGCGTCGCCAGGCCGACCTGGCTGAACAGGCGCTCCGAGCCGCAGCCCGGGAAGTAGAACACCGCCTCGCTATCGACCGAGCTGTTCTGCGGATTGCGGATCACTGGCACATAGGCACGATCCTGGATATCCAGCAGCGCACGCGCGGTCTTGGTCGGCAGGCCACCCGGCAACTTCTTGTTGACGAAGTGAATGATCTGTTCCTTCAGCGGCGCCTGGCCTACGCTGGCCGGCGGGTGCGCGGTCTGCTGCTTGCTGGCCACGCGGAACACATCGACCGCGGCGCGCTGCGCCTTGAAGCCGACGTTCACCATGGCGGTGCGCATCAGGTTGATCTTGGTCGGCTCGGTGGCGTTGAGCATGGTCATGGCCAGCGCCTTGCCGGGACGGAAACTCTGCTTGTCCATCTTGCGCAGCAGGTTGCGCATGTTCATGGAAACATCGCCAAAGTCGATGTCCACCGGGCACGGCGCAAAGCACTTGTGGCAGACCGTGCAGTGCTCGGCCACGTCCTCGAACTCGCTCCAGTGGCGCAGGCTGACGCCGCGGCGCGTCTGCTCCTCGTA
>JAAYCV010000163.1 GCA_012729605.1 Ramlibacter sp.
GGATGCCGATCAGCGGCTTCATGGCGCGGTTGATCATGGCGGCATCGAACTCGAGGAAGTAGCCGACCAGCGGCCGGCTGCCGATAAAGCGCAGCAGCTGCAGCATGGCAATATCGACCGGTATGCCGCAGGCCACATCGGCCTCGCGCAGGCGGTGCACGCGGATGCTCTCGGCCGAGACCGTGCCTTGCGGCTGTACCAGCACCTCGAAGCGCTGGCTGCTCAGGATGCGGTTGCCGTGGATGCGCACCGCGCCGATCGAGATGATGTCGTCGGTGCGCACGTTGAGGCCGGTGGTCTCGCAATCCAGCGAGATGTATTCGTCTGGCGGCGGTTCATCGAACAGGAAGGAGAACTCGTCCGATGCCAGCTGGTTCTTCTGCCAGCGCTGGCGCAGGCCGCCGAGCCAGGACTTGCTTGCAAGACTGCCAAATGCCATGCTGCCTCCGTCCTCAGATCACGTCCAGGCGGAAACGCTGGCGCAGCGTGGCCTTGAAGCGCTTGACCACGCCCAGGCTGTCCTTCAGCAGGTCGCGGTCCAGGCTGCTCATGGACTTGGGATCGGCCTCGCCGCTGACCGGCTTGCCCATTTCCAGCTCCTTCAGCCCGGCCTTGAGGCGCAGCCCCATGAAGAAGTGCAGCGCGTGCTTGAGCTCGTCGCCCCAGTCCTTGCGCAGCTGGCCCTTGCTCACCAGTTCCTGGATCCGGTCTACCGTGCTGGTGGCCTGGATGCCGTTGGCCAGCGCGAGGCTGCGCATGCCATGCACGATTGGGAAGATGCCCATTTTCTTCATGTGCAGCAGGTCGCTGTCCTCACCGATGGAGAACATGCGGCCCAGCCAGCTGCTGCCGCTGCCAAAGGCGTCGATCGCGGCGGCAAAGCGGTTCAGCGTCGCGTCGTTGTCGGTGGACAGTTCCCACAGGCGCTGCGTCACGTGTTGCAGCAGGCGGCCATCGCCGGCCACCGCATGCGCGTCGAGGAAGATCGCCAGGTTCATCATGCTTTCCGGCTGGCCGCTGATCAGCCAGCCGCGCGTGCGTGACACCCAGTCGGCGCGCGTGCCGCGCCAGTCCGGGTTGTTCAGCATGATGCGGCCCGGACACTCGGGGTAGCCAAAGCGCGTCAGCGCCGCGGAAAAATCATCACAGATCTGCTGCAGGTTGTCGGGTGGCGTGTAGTCGTCACGCAGGATCAGGCCGTTGTCCTGATCGGTCTTGAGCAGCTGCTCGCCACGGCCCTCGCTGCCCATCACGATCAGGCAGCTGTTGCTGACCAGTTCACGCGGTGCCACCATTTCCCAGGCGCGCTCGAACAGGCGCGCATTGATTTCCTGCACCAGGTTGCCGATCAGGCCGACATTGGTGCCGCTGCGGTAGAGCTGCTGCACCATGCCGCGCGTCTGGCTGGCGGCGTCGGCCAGCATCTCCAGGTTGAGCGCCTGGTCGATGCGCGTCAGGATCAGGTGCGAGTGGTTGGACAGGAAGCTGAACACGTCCAGCGATTCGATCACGCCCAGCACCTCGGCCCGCTCGGCCACGACGATGCGGTGGATGCGGTGGCGCAGCATCATGGTCAGCGCCTCGCCCATCAGGCTGTCGGGGGGCAGCGTGATCAGGTTGTAGGTGGCCAGGTCGCCGACCGGCAGGTCGTCCAGCGGGCGCCCATCCAGGATCGCTCGGGGCAGCGCCGTGCTCGAGAAGATGCCCAGGCGTGGCAGCGTGCCGGTGTCGTCTCGCACCAGCACGTGCGTGGTGTTGTGCTCGGAAAACACGCGCGCCACTTCCACGATGTCGGTATCGGCATCCACGTAGTGTGGCGGATGCATCACGGCCGAATCCAGCCGTGCCAGCGTCAGCGACTGCATTTCCTGTTCGTCATGGCGCTGCGACAGGGCGCTGAGCTTGTCGCCCAGGCTGGAGAACAGCAGGGCGCTGAAGGTGGCGTTGTCGGCGATCAGTGACAGCACCGTGTCTTGCGCCAGTTCGTAGGCCAGCACTTCTTCCTGCGCGATGAAGCGATGGCTGCTCTTGCCCGCCATCAGGCCGCGGCTGTCGAAGGTGTCGTCCGGGCCGTACATGTAGAGCACTTCGTCGCCCTCTATCTGCGCCACATGGCCCTTGATCACCACGTACAGGTGCTTCGGCTCGGCACCGACATCCAGGATCACGTCGTCCTTGCGGAAGTAGGCGATATCGACGTTGTCACGGACCAGTTGCTGTTCGCCCTTGCTCAGGCTGTCGAATGGTGAGGCGTCGAAGTTGAAGGCGTTGGGCATGGCAGGAACACAGGAAAAAGTTCATCTGTCAGTCTAGCGTCAACACCGGTTTGCCGGCAGTGGTACTGACCCTGTGTGGCGCCCGGATTACAGCACGACCGTGCGATTCGGAGAAACCCTGAAGCCGGATTGATCCCGTTCAAGGGTTAGCACCTAGGCGAAATTTTCCAGAATCTGATCTGTATCAAAACCAGGTCGTGCGGCGCAACATTTTTTGCGAATTTACGGGTTTCCTCCAAGCCTGTGACGTCTTGTAACCCGTTCTAATTCCCTCCGGTTGCAGTGTGCGCTGCGAGTTTCAACAACATGAAGCCCCCCGTTAACGCAGCCCATATCCCTCATCAACAAGGAGACATACCCATGAGTAGTGATCCCAACGTTGCAAATGATCCAATCATCCAGAAGATCAGCAACAACCCGAAGTATCAGGCGCTGAAAGCAGAACGCAACAAGTTCGGCTGGACGCTGGCCATCATCATGCTGGTCGTGTACTACGGCTATATCGCCCTGATCGCCTTTGACAAGGAGTTCCTGGCACAGCCGATCGGCACTGGCGTCACCACGCTGGGTATTCCGCTGGGCATGGGTGTGATCGTCTTCACCATCATCATCACCACCATCTACGTGCGTCGTGCCAACTCCAAGTACGACGCCATCACCGCAGAGATCCTGAAGGAAGCCAGCAAATGAAAAAAATCTCCCTTGCGCTGGGCTCGCTGCTGGCAGCGGGTACCGTCCTGGCGGCCGGTGGTGACGTAGGCGAAACCGCCAAGCAGGCCACCAACTGGACTGCCATCATCATGTTCGCCGTGTTCGTGGTCGCCACCCTGGGCATCACCAAGTGGGCGGCTGGCCGCACCAAGTCGGCGTCCGACTTCTACACCGCCGGTGGTGGCATTACCGGTTTCCAGAACGGTCTGGCGATTGCCGGCGACTACATGTCTGCGGCCTCCTTCCTGGGCATTTCTGCTGCCGTGATGGCAACCGGCTACGACGGCCTGATCTACTCGATCGGCTTCCTGGTCGGCTGGCCCATCATTACCTTCCTGATGGCCGAGCGCCTGCGCAACCTGGGCAAGTTCACCTTTGCCGACGTGGCCGGCTACCGCTTCCAGCAGGGCCCGATCCGTGCGTTTGCCGCCTGCGGCACGCTGGTGGTGGTGGCCTTCTACCTGATCGCCCAGATGGTGGGTGCCGGCCAGCTGATCAAGCTGCTGTTCGGCCTGGACTACATCATTGCCGTGATCATCGTGGGTATCCTGATGATGGCCTATGTGGTGTTCGGCGGCATGACTGCGACCACCTGGGTGCAGATCATCAAGGCCGTGCTGCTGCTGTCCGGCGTGACCTTCATGGCCTTCATGGTGCTGATGAAGTATGGCTTCAGCCCCGAAGCCCTGTTCAGCCACGCTGTCCAGGTCAAGACTGCCATCGCACAAGCCGGTGGTGCCACGCCTGAAGCGGCTGCCAAGACTGGCCTGTCCATCATGGGCCCGGGTGGCTTCATCAAGGATCCGATCTCTGCCATCAGCTTCGGCATGGCGCTGATGTTCGGTACCGCTGGCCTGCCACACGTGCTGATGCGTTTCTTCACCGTGCCGAACGCCAAGGAAGCCCGCAAGTCCGTGGCCTGGGCCACGACCTGGATCGGCTACTTCTACATCCTGATCTTCATCATCGGTTTCGGTGCCATCACCCTGGTGCTGACGGATCCGACCTTTGCCGACACGACCAAGGGCGTGATCAAGGGCGGTGCCGGTACGGCCAACATGGCTGCGGTGCTGGTGGCTGAAGTGGTAGGCGGCGACGTGTTCTTCGGCTTCATCTCTGCCGTGGCCTTCGCGACCATCCTGGCCGTGGTGGCTGGTCTGACCCTGTCCGGTGCTTCTGCCGTGTCGCACGACCTGTACGCTACCGTGTTCAAGAAGGGCAATGCCGACAACGCTGCCGAACTGCGCGTGTCCCGTATCACCACCGTGGCCCTGGGCATCATCGCGGTACTGCTGGGCATCCTGTTCGAGCGCCAGAACATCGCCTTCATGGTGTCCCTGGCCTTCGCTATCGCGGCGTCCGCCAACTTCCCGGTGCTGTTCCTGTCCATCATGTGGAAGAACATGACCACCAAGGGTGCCGTGATCGGTGGCTTCCTGGGCCTGATCTCCTCCGTGGCGCTGACCATCGTGTCGCCGTCGGTGTGGGAAGCCGTGCTGGGCAACCCCAAGGGTTCCGCGCTGTTCCCCTACACCTCGCCGGCCCTGTTCTCCATGACCATCGGTTTTGTCGGTATCTGGCTGTTCTCCATCCTGGACAACAGCAAGCAGGCTGCCAAGGAGCGCGCTGCGTTCCCGGCCCAGCAGATCCGTTCCGAGACCGGTCTGGGTGCTGCCAAGGCGTCTGACCACTAATTGCACCAGTTGCAACCCAGGCGAGCCCGCAAGGGCCGCCTGATTTGCCGGGCTGTTCCAGCCCGGTTTTTTTTCGTCCGGACTCTGCCGCGAAGCGCCAGTCGGCGTGAACTATTTGCTGGCGATGGTATCGATATCCTGCAAGAATGAAACACAAGGCAGGAGATTCCTGCCCGGCTGGTCATCCACGGATGGCAAGCCGTTGCATTGACAGGAGCATGGCCATGACGCAGTCCGTTCATACCGATTCCCACCAGACCGATGCCGCAGCGCGCCGGCCACTGACGGCCATTGCGCTGGCCGCCGGCGTCGCCTTGCTGGCCGGTTGCAGTACCACCTTCAGCACCCAGGTCACCAACTTCAACCAGTGGCCGCAGCATACGCGTGGCGCCACCTACACCATTGTGCAGAATGCGCAGCCGGGCGCGCTGGAGCTGAGCGAGTTGGAACGCCAGACCTATGAGAGCCAGCTGTCACGCGCGCTGCAGGCGCAGGGGCTGGTGCCGGCTGCCAGGCCGGAGTCGGCGCGGCTGGAGGCCGACATGGGCGTGACGCTGAAACGCGAGATCATCGAATATACGCGTCCGGTCTACCGTGACATGCCATGGTGGGGCTGGCCAGGCTACAACTTTGGCCCGGGCTTTGGTCCCTGGGACCACTGGGAAGATGGCGGCCTGGGCGGTGCCTGGGGTGGCATGTACCTGACCGAACAGCTGGTGCGCCAGCCGCTGCACACCTACAGCCTGA
>JAAYCV010000164.1 GCA_012729605.1 Ramlibacter sp.
CTGGCCGATGGCGATGCCGTGATCCTGGTGAAGGACCTGAAGGTCAAGGGCAGCTCGCTGGTGCTCAAGAAAGGCACCAAGATCAAGAGCATCCGCATTGCCGATGGCGGCGGTGGCCACGATGTGGACTGCAAGACCGAGCATGGCAGCATCATGCTCAAGTCCGAATTCCTGAAAAAGGCCTGATCCGGGCCTTTGCACCCCATGCCGCCGCCCTCCGTCGCCCGCACTGCCCGCCTCGGCACGGTCTGGATCCTGCTGTTCTGGCTGCTGCTCGGTGCCGGTCTCTACTACGTGTTCCAGCTCCAGGAGCAGCGGCAACAGGATCGCTACCAGTCCTATACCAACAGCGTCGGCGAGCTGGTGATCCCGCGCAGCCCGGACGGCCATTTCTACGTCAAGGGCGAGATCAACGGCGAGCCGCTGCGCTTCATGGTCGATACCGGTGCCAGCATGGTGGTGGTCAGCGATGCCTTCGCCGACCGCGCCGGCCTGCAAGGCGGTGCCAGGGCGATCTTCCAGACCGCCAACGGCGAGCGCCCAGGCCGCGTGCTGCGCGACGTGCCGGTACTGGCCGGCGGCCTCAGCCACAGCCGCACCGAAGTCGGCATCGGCCTGATCATGGACAATGACGATTTCGGCCTGCTCGGCCAGAGCTTTCTGTCGCAGTTTGACCTGCTGATCCAGGATCGCCAGATGGTGCTGCGCCCACGCGGCAACAGCCGCTGACCCTGCCCGGCTCACGGCTATGGCGCAGCAGGCACCAGATGCGGCAGAATCCGCAGCATGCAAGCCTCCAACACCCCCACCCCTCCCGCTTCCCGCAACCGCCTGTTGTTCACTTCGGGCACGGCCTGGCTATTCGACGCCATGGATGTGGGCCTGCTGTCCTTTGTACTCGCCGCGCTCAAGCTGAGCTGGGACCTGACGCCAGCGCAAATGGGCTGGCTCGGCAGCATCAACTCGATCGGCATGGCCGTGGGGGCACTGGTATTCGGCATCTGGGCCGACCGCATTGGCCGCCGCCGCGTCTTCATCATCACGCTGCTGCTGTTCTCGCTGGCCAGCGGCCTGAGCGCCTTTGCCACCAGCCTGGTGGTGCTGATGCTGCTGCGCTTCCTGATTGGCGCCGGCCTGGGCGGCGAGTTGCCGGTGGCGTCCACCTATGTGTCCGAGCGCGTACCCGCGCACGAGCGTGGCCGCGTCGTGGTGCTGCTGGAAAGCTTCTGGGCTGCCGGCTGGCTGCTGGCGGCGCTGATCGCCTATTTCGTGATTCCGCAATTCGAGCCCGATACCGGCTGGCGCGTGGCCATGCTGCTGGGCGCACTGCCGGCGCTGTACGCGCTCTACCTGCGCCGCAGCCTGCCCAAGGACGAACCGATGCTGGAACGCGCCAGCGTGCCGCCCTGGACACAGCGGCTGGCGCTGCTCTGGTCGGCTCCCTACCGCCGCAACACGCTGATGCTGTGGGTGCTGTGGTTCATGGTGGTGTTTTCCTACTACGGCATGTTCCTCTGGCTACCCAGCGTGATGGTGGGCAAGGGTTACACCCTGATCAAGAGCTTTGAATACGTGCTGCTCATGACGCTGGCCCAGCTGCCGGGCTATTTCACCGCGGCCTGGCTAATCGAGCGCGCCGGCCGCAAGTTCGTGCTGGTGGTCTACCTGCTCGGCACTGCCGCCAGTGCCTGGGCCTTTGGCAATGCCACGACCGAAAGCACGCTGCTGCTCTACGGCGTGCTGCTGTCCTTCTTCAACCTCGGTGCCTGGGGCGGCCTGTACGCCTACACGCCCGAGAACTACCCCACCGCCATCCGTGGCAGCGGCGTCGGCACCGCAGCCGCCATTGGCCGCGTCGGTGGCATCCTCGGCCCGCTGATGATCCCCATGCTCGGCGGCGCCGGCTGGAACACCAGCGCCATCTTCACGCTGTTTGCGGTATCGATCAGTATCGGTGCGCTGGCGGTGCTGCTGCTGGGCAAGGAAACGAAAGGGCAGGAACTGGCCTGACAAAAAACGCCTGCGCACGATTGTGGCAGGCGTCTTTGGCTAACCGGCTGCTCCTCAGGAAGCAGCCGTTTTTTTTACCCATTCAGGCCGGCTGCTGCACCAGCTTGCCGCTCTGCATGTCGCGCAACGCCTGGAAGATCTGCTCCTGCGTGTTCATCACGAACGGACCGTACTGCACGATAGGCTCGTGCAGCGGCTTGCCGGCAATCAGCAGCACCTTGCTGTCCACGCTGGTCTCCAGCACCACGCCATCCGATCCCGGTGTCTGCGCCAGGATGCCCAG
>JAAYCV010000165.1 GCA_012729605.1 Ramlibacter sp.
CCAGTCTGCTGACGCTGCTGCTGGCCGGTGGTTATGTGCTGTTGCTGCCGCTGAAGCAGCAAGTGCCCTATCTGGTGATGGCCGATCCGGCCCACGGCACCAGCAGCGTGGCGCGCATCGAGATGCCCTTGGCTGCGGTGAGTGCCAGCGAGGCGTTGAACAAGAGCCAGGTAGCGCATTTCGTGATTGCGCGTGAATCGTATGACTGGGACCTGCTGAACCGGCGCGACAGCCGGCTGGTGCAGGCCATGGCCAGCGGTGCCGTGCTGAAAGAATACGAAGCGCTCTACAGCAACGGCCACCCGGACAACCCCGATTCGCTGTATGGCCGTGCGCAATCGGTCCGCGTGCGCATCCTGAGCACGGTGCTGACCTGGAATGAGACTGGAACGGATGCCGACAGCCAGACACCGCGCACGCCGATCGCCGCCAGCGTGCGTTTCGAGCGCTGGCTGTTCGACAAGGCCAGTGGCCAGTCGCGCCTGCTCGATACCCGGCTCGCCACGCTGAAGATCGGCTACGACGCGGCACTGGAGATGAACGAGGATGCGCGCCTCGAAAACCCGTTGGGCTTCCGCGTGCTGGCCTACCGTGTCGATCAGGATGCGTTCAGCAGCGCTGCAACACCCAGCACCCCGTCTGCAGGAGAACGCGATGCTGCCTTCTAGACCCGCATGGCGCGCGCTGCTCTGCCTGTTGCCCCTGCTGTCGCAGGCCGTGCAGGGCGGCGTGATCCAGGAATACCGCTACCAGCCCGATACCGTCTATGCCGTGCGCACCGGCCAGGGCATTGCCACCCAGATCGAACTCGAGGCCGATGAGCAGGTGCGCGACTTTGGCACCGGCCAGAGTGGCGGCTGGGAACTGGTACGGCGCGACCAGGTGTTCTACCTGAAGCCGCGCCACGCGCAGGCCGCCACCAATATGCATATCCGCACCGACCGGCGTAACTACCTGCTGGAGTTGCAGGTGCTGGGTCATGGTGCGCTGACGCCGGCACAGGCGCGGCACCAGGGCGTGCATTACAAGGTGCGTTTTCGCTACCCCGGTGCACCTGCACGCCAGAATGCGAGCGCGGAACCGGAAGCCGGTCCGCAGCACGATGCCTACAGCTACTCCGCCAGCGAAGACGCCGCCTGGCTGCGCCCCGAGCGCGTCTTCGATGACGGGCACTTTACCTATATCGACCTGGCGCGTGACCTGCCCTTGCATGGCGGCCTGCCTGCCGTATTTGGCCGGCAGCAGCAGGACAGCGAGGATTTCATCATCAACAGCAGCTACCAGCAGGGGCGCATCACCGTGCATGGCGTCTACCCCTATCTGGTATTGCGCCATGGCCAGCAGGTGCTGGGACTGCGACGGGAGTAAGGCATGGCATTCACTTTCCGCCTCGGGCAGCCGCCGGCTGCCACACCCGAACCCCCTAGCGCCGCCGATGAGGCACTGCTGGCCACAGAACCGGTGCTGCGCAGCCGCCAGCGACCACGGCTGAACCGCAAGGCGCTGGTGTTTGCCGCCACGCTGCTGGCCGGCAGTGCCGCCATGGTCGCCTGGAGCATGAGCCGGCTGCCCTGGAGCGATGGCCCCAGCAGTCCAGCACGCAGTTCCGGCGAGCGCGTGGAACTGCCGCAGCAGAGTTTCCAGGCCAGTGCCAGTGCGCCCGCCGCCGCGCTGTTGCCGGATACCTTGCCGCCGCTGC
>JAAYCV010000166.1 GCA_012729605.1 Ramlibacter sp.
AAATTCCTTCCCGCGTGATCGAGCAGGCCGATGCCTGGGCCGAGGTCGGTGCTGGCATCCAGCTCGGGCCGAACGTGGTGCGCGTGCTCAAGAGCTGGGGCCTGGGCGATGCGCTGCAGGAGATTGCCTCTTTCCCGCAAATGCTGCGTGTGCGCGATGCGCTCAACGGCCGCCTGCTCGGTATGCTGCCCTTCGATTCCCATTTCAGCCTGCGCTATGGCGCGCCCTATGCCACGGTACATCGTGCCGACCTGCACCGCGTGCTGCTGCAAGAGGTGATGCGCCAATACGGGGTGCAGCCACAGCTGCAGCGGCGGATGGAACGCTTCCAGACCCGGTCCGATGGCACCCTGGATGTCGAGCTGGCCGCGACTGGCTCCGATGCCGTGCGTGAACAATGGCAAGTGCCGATGCTGATCGGTGCCGATGGCCTGTGGAGCCGGGTGCGCAAGCAGCTGCTGCCAGGCGAAGCTGAACCGCGTTACAGCGGCATCCTGGCCTACCGGGCGCTGGTACCGCAGACCAGCTTGCCGGCCTGTTTCCGTACGCGCCAGGTCACGGCCTGGCTTGGCCCGGATCTGCATGCGGTGCAGTACCCGGTACGCGGCGGTAGCCACCTCAACCTGGTGATCATGATCAAGGGGCCGCGCCCGGACGACTTGCAGGGCTGGGACCATGCGGCCAATGCCGGCCACCTGCGTACCGCCTTGCGGCACACCGCCTTGCCGGTACGCGGCCTGGCCGATGCGATTGACGACTGGCGGCTGTGGCCGCTGTGCGATCGTCCGCCGGTACGCAGTGCACGGGAGATGGCGCAGGGACAAGTGGCACTGCTGGGCGATGCGGCGCATCCGATGCGGCCTTTCCTGGCGCAGGGCGCAGGCATGGCGATCGAGGATGCTGCCGTGCTGGCACAGTGCCTGCAGGCGGGGGGATTGCAGCAGCAGGCCCTGCAGCAATACGCACAGCAGCGCTGGCAGCGCGTGGCACGCGTGCAGCAGCGCTCGATCCGCAATGGCGGCATTTTCCACAGCAGCGGCTGGATGCGCTGGGGTCGCGATACCGGCATGCGCCTGCTGGGCGAGCGCCTGATCGATGTGCCCTGGCTCTATGGGCAGTGCGTGGTGTGAAGGGTATGATGGCCGCATCACCCTGAGCCCAAGGAGCGAGACATGATGCCGACCCGAACGTCTACCCGATCCCTCACCCTGGCTGCCGGACTGGCCGCTGTCCTGCTGGCAGGCTGTGCCAGCACCCAGGACCAGGCCCCCAGCAGCAGCGAAATGCCACCCGCCATCAACGTCGGTGGCGTGATGGTCGGCACCGCCAACCGCATGACGCTCTATACCTTTGACCAGGATGGCGTCAACAAGTCCAACTGCAACGCCCAGTGTGCGCAGAATTGGCCGCCGCTGCTGGCCGATGCCAAGGCGGTGAATCGCGGCGATTTTTCCGTGTTCCAGCGCGATGACGGCCGCAAGCAATGGGCACTGGTCGGCAAGCCGCTGTACTACTGGAGCAAGGATGCGCGCCCCGGAGACATGAGCGGTGACATGCTTAACAACGGCCAGTGGCACGCTTTCCGCGTGCTGCCGCGCGCCGCACGCTGACGTGGCAAGGCGGGCTCCAGGCCCGCCTTTCTGATGCTGGTCCGTTGACAGCGCAGGGCTGCCAGGCTGGGCTCAATCATCCAGCTGGCCCAGCATCAGGAACTCCATCAGCGCCTTCTGGCCGTGCATGCGGTTTTCCGCTTCGTCCCAGACCACCGACTGGCTGCCATCGATCACGTCGGCGCTGACTTCCTCGCCGCGGTGTGCCGGCAGGCAATGCATGAACAGGGCGTCAGGCCTGGCGCAGGCCATCATTTCGCTGTCGACGCACCAGTCGGCAAAGGCTTCCTGGCGTGCCGCGTCTTCGGCTTCCCAGCCCATGCTGGTCCAGACGTCGGTGGTGACCAGATCGGCGCCCGCGCAGGCCTCGTGCGGGGTCTTGAAGAACTTGACGTGATCGCCCAGTTCCACGCCCGGGATCGTGCTGTCGATGTCGTAGCCGCTGGGCGTGCTGACGTGCACGGTAAAGCCGAGCAGCTTGGCCGCCTGCAGCCAGGTGTTGGCCATGTTGTTGCCGTCACCGACCCAGGCCACGGTCTTGCCCTGGATGGCGCCGCGGTGCTCGATGTAGGTGAAGATGTCGGCGACGATCTGGCACGGATGGTATTCGTTGGTCAGGCCGTTGATCACCGGCACGCGCGAAAATTCGGCAAAGCGCTCGATGCGCTCCTGCTCAAAGGTGCGGATCATCACCAGGTCGACCATGCGGCTGATGACGCGTGCTGTGTCCTCGATCGGTTCGGAGCGGCCGAGCTGGCTGCCCTGGGCGGTCAGGTTGACCACTGTGCCGCCCAGATGGTACATGCCGGCCTCGAAGCTGACGCGGGTACGCGTGCTGGCTTTCTCGAAAATCATGGCCAGGGTGCGGTCAGCCAGGGTCTGGTGCTTCTCGTAGCGCTTGAACTTGACCTTGATCTGTGCCGCACGGCGGAACAGGTAGGCGTATTCGTCGGCACTCAGGTCGGTGAACTGCAGGTAATGGCGGATGGTCATGCGAGGGGCTTTCGGCTAACAAACAGGGGTGGACGGCGGGCAGGGCTCAGGCGGCCAGGAAGTCGCGCACCATGGGCACCAGGATGGCGATGATCTCGTCGGCATCGGCCTGCGTCAGGTTGAGCGGCGGCACCAGGCGGATCACGCTGTCGGCGGTGACGCTGAACAGCAGGCCGCGTTCCAGGCCCGTATTGAGCAGGGCGCCGCAGGGACGATCCAGCTCGATGCCCAGCATCAGGCCGTGGCCGCGCACTTCCTTCACGCCGGCATCGTTGGCGAACGTCTGTTCCAGGCTGGTGCGCAGGTAGTCGCCCATGCGGGCCGCATTTTCCAGCAGCTGTTCCTGCTGCATGATGCGGATCGTCTCGAGACCGGCACGCATGGCCAGCGGGTTGCCGCCAAAGGTGGAGCCGTGGTTGCCGGGCTGCATCACGTTGGCGGCACGCGGACCGGCCACCAGCGCGCCGATCGGCATGCCGGAACCCAGGCCCTTGGCCAGGCTCATGCAGTCGGGCAGGATGTCGGCCCACTGGTAGGCAAACCACTTGCCGGTACGGCCAAAGCCGCACTGGATCTCGTCCAGCATCAGCAGCCAGTCGCGTTCGTCGCACAGCTGGCGCAGCTGGCGCATGAAATCGACCGTCATCTCGTGGATGCCGCCTTCACCCTGGATTGGTTCCAGCAGGATGGCGACCACGTTGGCATTGCCTTCGGTAGCGCGCTTCAGTGCCTCGATGTCGTTGCGCGGCACGCGGATGAAACCGGGTACCAGCGGGCCGAAGCCGGCCTGGATCTTGGGGTTGCCGGTGGCGCTCAGGGTGGCGATGCTGCGGCCGTGGAAGGCGTTTTCGAACACCACGATCTGTGCGTTCTCGATGCCCTTGTCATGCCCGAACTTGCGCGCCAGCTTGATCGCGGCCTCGTTGGCTTCCAGGCCGGAGTTGCAAAAGAAGGCGTTGCTCAGGCCGCTGATCTCGACCAGCTTGGCTGCCAGTGCTTCCTGGCCCGGGATGTGGAAGTAGTTGGAGCAGTGGATCATCTTGCCGAGCTGGTCCTGCATGGCAGCGACGAACTCGGGATGCGCATGGCCCAGGGTGTTGACGGCAATGCCGCCCAGACCGTCCAAGTAGGATTTGCCGTTGACGTCCCAGACGCGGGAGCCCTTGCCATGGGACAGGGCGACCGGCAGTCGTCCGTAAGTGTTCATGACATGGGGAGAGGCGGCAACGGTGGTCATGCAGTGCTCCGAAAACAGGAAAGCCGCCCATGGCGACAGGCCCTGGGCAAGCGGAAACAGGAATATGCGCCGTGGCGCAAGTCAGGGAATCATTGTAGAACACATGCGAGATCGTGTGCCAGCGTGCCCGGTCAATGCACAGGTAGTAGAATCGGTGCGCAGTGCCAGCGGCGGGCCCGACGCCGCACCGGGCCACGAGCCCCTTCAGACCAGCGGATTCATGACCATCACTCCCTCCAGCAAAGAAGTATTCATCATGGGCCTGACCAGCCAAGGCAAGAAGTTTCGCCCGAGCGACTGGGCCGAACGGTTGGCCGGCGTCATGAGCCACTTCCGCCCTGGTGGCGCCAGCCATCCTGGTGCCCACCTCAGCTATTCGCCCTGGTGCACGCCGAATATCGTCGACGGAACCAAGTGCGTGATCGTGAGCCGCGAGCTCGAGGAATACGAGCCGATGGCCTGGAGTTTCGTGATGAACTTTGCCAGGGACAATGACCTGCAGGTGGTGGAAGCCTGCCTGATGCCGGACGCGCGTCCCTGAAGTGCCCGCCAGGCGCTGGCAAGCGCCCATGAAAAAACCGCCTTCATCATGAAGGCGGTTTTGTTATTCCTGCTGACAGCGCACCCGGACAAACGGCAGTGCGGACGGACCGCACCGGGCGT
>JAAYCV010000167.1 GCA_012729605.1 Ramlibacter sp.
CTGCTGGTGCATACCGTGCAGATGCAGCCCCTGCCCAAGCAGAAGCGCCTGAAGATCTCCTTGCAGGAAAAGCCCGACGACAGCAAGCAGGCCCGCCAGTGGGCCATCGAGCTGGATGAAAAAACCCTGCACGCCTGCATGTCCATGCTCGATGCCGCCCTTGGCCGTTCCGGCTGGGATGTGCCGGATCCGTCTGCGCCAGCCAGCACGGACAGCAGCAAGCCTGCCAGCGACAGCAACCCGCTCGATACCCTGGAACGCCCCAAGTACCTGAACTGATTCCCAACCCGCCGTGACCATCATGCCCCTCTCCGCCCAGCACGACAACAAGCCGCATCGCACCGTGGTCTATCTCTCCGACGGCACCGCGATCACCGCCGAAACCTTTGGCCGCGCCATCATGGCGCAGTTCGACGTGCCGGCACGCCAGACGCGTGTTCCCTTCATCGACACGCTGGAAAAGGCCGACCGCGTGATCGCGCAGATCAATGCCGTGACCGAAAAGGACGGCGTGCGCCCGATCGTCTTCATGACCCTGGTCAACAGCGAGATCGTCGAGCGCATCAACAGCACCTGCAACGCCATGGTGATGGACATGTTCTCCATGTTCATCAACCCGCTGGAAGCCGAACTCGGCGCCAAGTCGCACCACCGCGTTGGCCGCTTCTCCGATGTCAGCAAGAGCGATACCTACCGCGCGCGCATCGACGCCATCAACTACAGCCTGATGCACGACGACGGCCAGACGAGTCGTGACCTGTCACAGGCAGATGTGATCCTGATCGGGGTCAGTCGCAGCGGCAAGACGCCGACCTCGCTCTATCTGGCCATGCAGCATGGCCTGAAGGTCGCCAACTACCCGCTGATCCCGGAAGACTTCGAGCGCATGCAACTGCCGCCGGCACTGCAACCGTTCAAGAGCAAGCTGTTCGGCCTGACGATCCAGCCCGAGCGCCTGAGCGAGATCCGCAACGAGCGCCGCCCCAATTCGCGCTATGCCGACTTGGCCAACTGCCGTGCTGAAGTCGCCGCCGCCGAAGCGATGATGCGCCGCACTGGCGTGCGCTGGCTGTCGACTACCACCAAGTCGATCGAGGAAATCGCCACCACCATCCTGCAGGAACTGGCGCTGGAGCAGCCCGACCTGTAGCCCGGCCGCCGCCCTGCCCTGCGCTGCGGCATCAGCAGCGCATGGTGAGGGCGTTGTCGTCCTTGTAGTCGCGCCGGATATTGATGCTGCTCTTGACGCCGAGCGCGCCAAAGTGTTTCTTCAACCAGGCCGATGCCTGTTCGCGCCCCAGGTCAAACAGCCGCTCCATCATCACGGTATCGGTGCTGCCCTGCGAGTAGGAGCCCAGCTCCCGCATGGTGTCGCCGCCGTCAATACGATGCACCAGCACCTTCTTGTATTCGGGCTCCTGCAGCTTGCCTTCGTCGATCAGGCGGTTGATGAAGCCCACCATTTGCATCTGCGCCAGCAGATTGGTATTGAAGGTGATCTCGTTGATGCGGTCCATGATGGCGGTCGGCGTGGTGGGCACGCCCTCACGCGTCAACGGGCTGATCTGCACCAGCAGGATGTCGGCCGAGCGGCATTGGGCAATCAGCGGCGTGATCGGCGGGTTGGCGACATAGCCGCCATCCCAGTAGGTGCGCTCGTCCACCGTGACCGCCTGGTAGACCTGCGGCAGGCAGGTCGAGGCCACCACCGCATTCAGCGACAGTTCGCGCTTGGTGAACACCTCGGCCTTGCCGGAGCTGACTTCGGTGGCCGAAATGAACAGCTTGGGGCCGTTGCGATGGGCGCGGATCGCCTCGAAATCGATCTCGCGGCTCAGCAGCGCCCGCAGCGGATTCAGGTCCAGCGGGTTCATGCTGTAGGGCGAGGTGAACTGCATCAGCGCATTGCCCAGCATGCGGCCCGGATCGGGCAGCAGTGACCAGAACGGCAGCACATTGCCCAAATTGCCGCTGATGGCATTGACGGCACCAGTCGCCATCACGCTGCGCCAGATGCTGCCGAGCTTGTCGCGTGCATGGCGACGGCCATCAACACCATCACGATGCCCGACCGCCAGACCATGCGCTACCGCCACTGCGTTCACCGCGCCGGCACTGGCTCCGCTGATGCCGTCAAACTGCAGGCGCTCGTCTTCCAGCAGGCGGTCCAGCACACCCCAGGTGAAGGCGCCGTGCGAGCCGCCTCCCTGCAGGGCCAGGTTGATGCGGCGGATGTCCTCGGGCTGGGGCGTGGTGTCGGTCATGGGCAGTTCTTGGTTTTGGCGACGATGCCCCCATGGTAGTGGAATCCCGCAAGCTTTCCGTGCCTGGCCGGCTTTTCCCGTCACGGACACGTTTTTTCGGTAAGCTGTACCGCGGATGGACTCGACAATTGCACACCATGGCCGATACCTCCCTGAATACTGAACGCATGCGCATCGACAAGTGGCTCTGGGCCGCCCGCTTCTACAAGACGCGTGCCCTGGCCGTAGACGAGATCCACAAGGGCCGCGTACGCGTCAACGATCAGGACTGCAAGCCGGCACGCGATATCAAGGTCGGCGACCAGATCAGCGTGCGCCAGGGTTACAGCACACGCACCGTGATCGTGCAAGGCTTGTCGCCACGCCGTGGCCCGGCTCCGGTGGCCCAGCAGCTGTACGAGGAAACCCCCGACAGCATCGCGCTGCGCGCCACGTTGGCCGAACAGCGACACTATGCCGCCGAGCCGGCGCATGCGATCCAGCATGGCCGCCCGACCAAGCGCGACCGCCGCCAGCTGCAGCAGGCGCGTGAAAACCCGGATGCCGCATCCGGTTGGGGCAAGCGCTGGAGTGCCAGCCTGGACGGCTGATGCGATACTCTCCCCATCATGAAGTACGGAGTGGGTTCCCTGCAGGAGCTGAAGCAGCTCAAGACGGTGCTGGAAGAGCAGCGCGCGCTGGCCCGCCGCCGCGTCCAGGAAGAAGCAGAAGCGCGACACCGCCAGCAGACGGCGAGCCAGCTGTTTGCCCAGGCCGTCGGGCCGGTCACGCCCGTGCCCTCACACCACCAGCAACGCATCGACCTGCGCCCGGCACCGGCCCTGCCGCGGCCACTGCAGCGCGAGCGCGACCAGCAATCGGTGCTGCTGGAATCGCTCAGCGACGAGATCGATATCAGCAGCATCCTCGAAACCGATGACAAGCTGAGCTACCGCCAGCCCGGTGTCGGGCCGGACGTGACGAGCAAGCTGCGCAAGGGCTACTGGAGCGTGCAGCGCCAGCTGGACCTGCACGGCCTGCGCCGTGACGGCGCACGCGAAACGCTGGGCGCGTTTATCCGCGAATGCCAGCGCCAGGGGGTGCGTTGCGTGCGCATCATCACCGGCAAGGGCCTGGGTTCACCGGGCAAGACCTCGATCATCAAGCACAAGACCTATGGCTGGCTGATGCAGAAAAAAGAGGTGCTGGCCTTTGTCCAGGCACGCCCCAATGATGGTGGTGCCGGTGCGCTGATCGTGCTGCTGGCTCCGGGCGTGCACCCCCTGCTCTGAGGCTCAGGCGCCGGCCTGGTTGCGCATCCAGTCGGCAGTCTGGAAAAAGCTGTCGTTGAGCCGCGCATGCAGCGCCAGATCCACACCGACCTCGCCCATCGCCTGGTCCATGCAGGCTACCCACTGGTCACGCTCGCGGATACCAATCTTGAATGGCAGATGGCGCGCCTTGAGGCGCGGATGGCCAAAGCGCTCGACAAAATAGTCCGGGCCGCCGCTCCAGCCGCACAGGAACCAGAACAGGTGCTGGCGCGCCCGCTCCAGGTCCGGGCCATGCGTCTCGCGCAGTTCGCGGTAGCCGGGCTCCAGGTCCATCAGGTCGTAGAAGCGCATCACCAGCGTCTGGATGCCCGCTTCGCCGCCCAGCCATTCAAATACCGTTGCCGGCTGCTGTTGTTCCGTCATGTCCTTGTCGTCATCCTTCCTGCGTCACGCTGCGCAAGGTCGCCATCACTGGCCGTGACAGCAGGCCGCGCAGGCTCCACCAGCCGGCGGCCCAGGCCAGTGCGGCCCCCGCCAGCATGCCCACCGGCACGATCCACGGGATCGGCACCCAGGCAAAACCAAACACCTGCCGCGCCAGCAGCCAGGCCAGCGCCAACGCCACCACGCTGGCCAGCAGGCCAGCCAGTGCACCGGTACCGATCAGCTCGGTACTCTGGATGCGTGCCAGCAGGCCACGGCTGGCCCCCACGGCACGCATGATCGCCATGTCGCGCGCACGCTCCTCGCGTGAGGCACCGACCATGGCAAATAGCACCACCACGCCTGCCGCCAGGCCAAAGCCGAACAGCAGCTCCACCGCCCGGATCACCTGCGCCAGCACGCGTTGCAGCTGCTGGATCGTGCTGCTCATGTCGATCTGCGTGATGTTGGGAAAAGTCTGCAGCAGCCGTGTATCGAGGCTGGCCTGCCCCGCTACGGGCGCCGGGTTGCGGTAGGCGGTGATCCAGGTCACCGCCACCTCATCGCCCAGCGAAGCCTGCGGGAACATGGCAAAGAAGTTCACGTGCATCGAAGCCCAGTCCACCTCGCGTACCGAGCTGATGCGGGCCTCGCGCAGCACGCCCCCCATGTCGAACTGCAGCCGGTCGCCCAGTTGCAGCTGCAGCGTTTCCATGATGCCCTGCTCCATGCTGATGCCATCGGCCGCGCCCGCCTGCCACTGGCCGGCCACGATCGGGTTGTGCGCCGGCGGCTCGGCGCTGTAGCTCAGGTTGAATTCGCGGTCCACCAGCCGGCGCGCACGGTCCTCGGTGAAGTTGTCCGGGCTGACCGGCTGGCCATTGATAGCCACCAGCCGGCCCCGCACCATCGGGTACCAGTCAAACTGGGGCACGCCGCCGTCCAGCAGCGTCTGGCGGAAGGCCTCGGCCTGGTCCGGCATGATGTTGATGACAAAACGGTTGGGCGCATCGGCCGGTGTCACCTGCTGCCAGCCATCGACCAGATCGGTACGCACCAGTACCAGCAACAGCAGCGACAGCAGCCCCAACGCCAGACTGCTGATCTGGATCACCGCGCGCCATGGCCGCACCGTGATCTGGCGCAGCGCCATCGCCAGCCAGCGCGGCAAGCGTTCTCCGGTCGCGGAATGCAGGACGCGGCGCAGCGCCCACAACACCAGCCAGCCGAGCGCGGCAAACAGCAGCACCGCCACGCCAAAGCCGGCCACGGCGATCATGCCCAGCGTCCGATCGCTGCTGCTGGCCAGCAGCAGCAGCGCGAATCCGCCTACGCCCAGCAATACCGTCAGCAGCGATGCCGGCTTGAGCTGCCCGGCCTCGCGCCGGATCACGCGCAGTGGCGGCGTACCGGCCAGCTGCAACACCGGCGGCAGGCCAAAGGCCAGCAACAAGGTCAGCCCCACGCCCAGGCCTAGCGCCAGCGGTTGCCAGCCAGCGGCCGGCAAGGTCGTGTTGACCAGCCCGGCCAGCAGGCTGGCAAAAGCCAGGTGCACCAGATAGCCCAGCAGCAGCCCCAGCACACTGCCGAGCACGCCCAGCAGCACGAATTCCATCGTATAGGCAGCCGCCATGGTGCGCTGGCGTACGCCGAGCACACGCAAGATGGCGCAATCGTCCAGATGGCGCGCGGCAAAGGCACGCGCCGCCAGCGCCACGGCCACGGCACTCAGCAGCGCTGCCAGCAACGCCACCAGATTCAGGAAGTTGCCGGCACGGTCCAGCGTCTTCTGCAACTGCGGATTGCCGCCATCCTGGTCCAGCGTGCGCACCTCAATGCCGCGCCTGTCCGGCTGCTTCAGCTGCAGCTCGGCCCATTGCACATACGCCTGTACCGCCGCCTCCGGCCCGGCCAGCGGCAGCCGGTAGCGGATCCGGCTGGCCGGCTGCACCAGTTCTGTGGCCGCCAGATCAGCCATCGGAATCATCACGCGCGGGGCAAAACTGACCAGGCTGTTGCCCTGGTCCGGCTCCAGCGTCAGTACCCGGCTCAGGCGGAAGGCGCTCTCGCCCAGCATCAGCGTATCGCCGGGGCGCAGGCCGAGCGCATCGAACAGCGCCGGTTCGGCCCAGGCTTCGCCGGCGGCCGGACCTTGCGCCAGACCGTGATCCGGCATGCCGTTCTGCCAGGCCGGATCCTCGCTCACGCGCAGCTGACCGATCAGCGGGTACCCCTGATCCACCGCCTTGAGTGATACCAGCCGCGCCGCCATGCCCTGCTCTGGCGCTACGCGCGCCATGGTCGGGAAAGTCAGGGTCTGCGCATGGCGCAAGCCCAGCGCCTCGGCCTGCTCGATGAAAGCCGCCGGAATCGCATGGTCGGCACTGACCACCACATCGCCGCCCAGCAGCTGCGCCGCATCACGCTGTAGCGCCCGATCCAGCCGGTCTGAAAAGAAGGCGACTGCCGTCAGCGCCGCCACCGCCAGCAGCACCGCCAGCACCAGCATGCCAAGCTCGCCCGAGCGCACATCGCGCCACAGGTTGCGCCAGCCTAGCTGCCAGAACGGCATGCGCCGCACGCTGCTCATGCCAGGCGCAGACGCTGGCCGCCGCGCCAGACGGCGCCCGGCTGCAGCTCCACCTCGTCATCGATCTGCGCTGCTTCGACGCAGACAAAATGGCGGTAGTCATTAGCTGGCAGATCGGCCAGCGTGGCGCACAAGGCTGCGCCGGGATTCCAGACCACGCTTTGCTGCATACTGTCCGGCTGTTCCAGCCACAGCTGGCGACCCGGCTCGATCAACTGCACCTGCGGCAGGCGCGGATAGACGCGATCGGTCTCACCGCTGAACGTGATGTCGCCCTGCTGCTGCAGAAACTCCGGATCGGCACCGGCCACCGCATCCCAGTAGCGCAGGCCATCGGCACCGCGGATGCGCAAGGCAGCAATGTCGTCCACCGCCAGATAGCTGTGCAAGGCGGTGGTAAAGCGGAAGGGCTGATCACCCGTGTTGCGCGCCTGCAGCGTCAGCGCCAGCGCACCGGGCAGCAGCTGCACCTCCAGCTCCAGCGCAAAGGGATGGTGCCAGACGGTCTGACCTTGCGCATCATGCAACAGTTGCGCCGGCACATCGTCCAGCGCCAGCTGCAGCACGGCACAGTCGGCCTGCTGCGACTGTACGCGCCAGCGTGACAGCCGGGCAAAGCCATGCTTGGGCAGCGGCCCGCGCCGGTTGAACTGCGGCCAGCACACCGGCACGCCACCGCGGATGGCGGCGCTGCCATCGCGCACGGCTTGCGGACTCAGGTACAGGCGCTCCAGGCCATCCGGCGTGATCCAGGACAGCAGCTGGCCACCGAACAGCGACAGCGTGGCACGGGCCCCGTCCGGGGCCTGCAGCTGCAACAGATCGGCGCTGTCTGTCACGCGCTCAGCCTTGCTGCTGGCCCAGCTCGTCAGCGCGATCCTGGGCTGCGGCAAAATCCAGATCGCCGCTGTAGATGGCACGGCCGGCAATCACGCCGACCACGCCTTCGTCCTCGACCGCGCACAGCTGCTCGATGTCAGCCATGTTGGACAGGCCGCCGGAAGCGATCACCGGGATGCTGCTGGCCTGCGACAGGCGCACCGTGGCCTCGATATTCACGCCGCTCAGCATGCCGTCACGGCCGATATCGGTGTAGATGATGCTTTCCACACCCAGGTCTTCGTATTTCTTCGCCAGCGTGGTGACTTCGTGGCCGGTCAGCTTGCTCCAGCCGTCGGTCGCGACCTTGCCGTCCTTGGCATCCAGGCCAACGATGATGTGGCCGCCAAACGCGCTGCAGGCATCGGCCAGGAAGCCGGGGTTCTTCACCGCGGCCGTGCCGATGATGACATAACGCATGCCGGCATCGATGTACTGCTCGATGGTGTCCAGGTCACGGATGCCGCCACCCAGCTGCACTGGGATCTCGCCGTCGATTTCCTGCAGGATTTCCTTCACCACGCCCAGGTTCTTGGGCTTGCCGGCAAAGGCACCGTTCAGGTCCACCAGGTGCAGGCGGCGGGCCCCCTGCTCCAGCCAGTGCAGCGCCTGTTCTACCGGATCGGTGTTGAAGGTCGTGACACGGTTCATGTCGCCCTGTTGCAGGCGAACGCATTGGCCGTCTTTGAGGTCGATGGCGGGAATCAGCAGCATGGTGGTTCTCGGAAAAACACGAACGGGAAAGGAAGGAAAAAAGCAGAAGCCGTCATCAGTCGATGTCAGGGCTTCCAGTAGAGAAAGTTGCGGTACAGCGCCAGGCCGGCAGCGGCACTCTTTTCCGGGTGGAACTGGGTGGCGAACAGGTTGTCGCGCGCCACGGCCGCGGTAAAGCGGCCGCCGTAATCGGCCTCACCCACAGAGTGCTCAGGCTGTGCCGGATCGGCATAGTAGCTGTGCAGGAAATAGAACCAGGTCTGGTCGGCAATGCCATCCCAGAGCGGATGCGGTCGCGTGATGTGCAGCTGGTTCCAGCCCATTTGCGGTACCTTGAAGCGGCTGCCGTCGGGCTGGGTCTTACCCTCCAGCTGGAAGCGGCGTACCTCGCCCGGAATCAGGCCCAGGCTGGCGGTATCGCCTTCCTCGCTGTGCTGCAATAGCATCTGCATGCCGACGCAAACGCCAAAAAAGGGCTTGCTGGCCGCCGCCTCGAGCAGGGCCTCCATCATGCCGCTGTCACGCAGGTGCTGCATGCAGTCGCGCATGGCGCCCTGCCCGGGCAGGATCACGCGCTCGGCCGCGCGTATCTGCTCCGGCTGCTGCGCAATGACCACGTCAAGACCGGCTTCTGCACCGTGCAGCACGGCCTGCTGCACCGAGCGCAGGTTGCCCATGCCGTAATCGACAATCGCGACCGAGGGTCTGTGCATCAAAGGCTGCCTTTGGTAGAAGGAATCATGCCGGCAGCACGGTCATCGTGCTCCAGCGCCATGCGCAGCGCACGGCCAAAGGCCTTGAACACGGTTTCGCACTGGTGGTGCGCGTTGATGCCGCGCAGGTTGTCGATATGCAGCGTGGCGCCGGCATGGTTGACAAAGCCCTGGAAGAATTCGTACACCAGCTGCGTATCCAGCTGGCCGATCATGGCAGCGGTAAACGGCACCTCGAACGTCATGCCGGGGCGGCCGGACAGGTCGATCACGACGCGGCTCAGCGCCTCGTCCAGCGGCACATAGGCATGGCCGTAGCGACGCAGGCCACGCTTGTCACCCACGGCACGCGCTACCGCCTGGCCAAAGGTGATGCCGATATCTTCCACCGTGTGGTGGCCGTCGATGTGCAGGTCGCCCTGGCAGCGGACGTCCATGTCGATCAGGCCATGGCGGGCAATCTGCTCCAGCATGTGATCCAGAAAGCCGATACCGCTTTCCAGCCGGGACACGCCGGTGCCGTCCAGATTGATGGACACGGTAATATCGGTTTCTGCGGTCTTGCGGCTGACCTCTGCGGTGCGCGCCGGCAGCGCTTGTGTGCTACTCATGACAACTCTCGAAAAGTGACCGGCAGCCAGACCGCCGGTACACGACAACATCACGGCCTGCAGGCGTGCAGCCGGTATCCGGGCATTGTAGAAACCCTTTGCCAGCCGATGGCGCCAGGACACGCAGATCGTGTCCCGTTGATGCACCTTCGCAACGTTGCAGACCCCTCCGGGAAAGACTCCGATTGTCGCATCTTCCCGGGGCAATCGGCCGCTCCGGCAGCGATACCCGCGCAGACTGCTAACATTCGTGTTTTAGCCTCTTTCCGGAAGCCCCGCATGAACCGCTACTGGAGCGCCATCGTCCACGCGCTGACTCCTTACGTCCCCGGCGAACAGCCCAAGCTGGAACGCCTGATCAAGCTCAACACCAACGAAAACCCCTACGGCCCGTCGCCGCGCGCGCTGGAAGCCATGCGCGCCGCCACCAGCGACAGCCTGCGCCTGTACCCGGACCCAAACGCCGACCAGCTGCGCCAGACGCTGGCGCGCCGCCACGGCCTGCAGCCGGAACAGGTGTTTGTCGGCAACGGCTCGGACGAGGTGCTGGCGCATGCCTTCATGGCGCTGCTCAAGCATGACGATCCACTCTGGTACCCGGACATCACCTACAGCTTCTACCCGACCTACTGCAAGCTCTACGGCATCGACCACGAACTGATCCCACTGGACGAGCAGTTCGGCATCCGCGTGCAGGACTACCTGCCGCAAGCTGATCGTCGCGCCGGCGCCATCATCTTCGCCAACCCGAACGCCCCGACCGGCCGCCCCTTGAGCCTGGACGAGGTCGAGCAGATCGTCGCCGGCAACCCGCAGGCGGTGGTGCTGGTCGATGAGGCCTATGTCGATTTCGGCGCCAGCAGTGCCGTAGCGCTGGTGGACAAATACCCCAACCTGCTGGTGGTGCATACCTTCTCCAAGAGCCGCTCGCTGGCCGGCATGCGCATCGGTTTTGCCATGGGCCACGCCGGCCTGATCGAGGCGCTGGAGCGTGTCAAGAACAGCTTCAACTCCTACCCGCTGGACCGGCTGGCGCTGGCCGGTGCCGTCGCCTCGCTCGAGGATGAGGACTATTTCCAGCAGACATGCCGCCAGGTCATCGCCACGCGCGAGCAGCTCGTGACCGAACTGCAACAGCTCGGTTTCGAGGTACTGCCGTCGGCCGCCAACTTCGTGTTTGCGCGTCACCCGCAGCATGCAGGTGCGGCCCTGGCGCAGGCCCTGCGCGATCGCTCCATCATCGTGCGCCATTTCGCCAAGCCGCGCATCGATGCCTTCCTGCGCATCTCCATCGGTACCGATGCCGAATGCCAGCAGCTGGTGGCCGCGCTGACGGAGATCCTGCAAGCCTGAAACGCCTGCAACATCTTCACACAACCGTCATGATCGGGCTCTACATTGCTGGATGGCTGCCTGCACACCGACGCAGGCCCGAGACAACAACATCGCCCCTTCAAGGAACCTGATCATGACTCTCATGTCCCGCACCGCGGCCGCCGTCCTGGCCACTGCCTCCATCGCCCTGCTGGGTGCCTGCGCTACCGACGCCAAGAAGCCGGCAGCACCCCAGGCGGCCGCCAAGCCCGCCGAAAAGAAGAGCGGCATCCTGGCCGAACTCGCCCCGACCACGGCTGACAGCAGCGCCAAGGGCAATCTGAAGTTCGAACAGAAGGAAGGCGCCGTCCTGATCACCGGCAACATCAGCGGCCTGAAGCCGAACGCCTGGCACGCTTTCCACGTGCACCAGAATGGTTCCTGCGCTGACGCCGGCAACGCGGCTGGCGGCCACTTCAACCCGACCAACCAGCCGCACGGCATGCACGGCGCCGGCAACCACCACGTGGGTGACCTGCCGGCCCTGCGTTCCGACTCCAAGGGCGTGGCCCTGGTTGACGTCACCAGCGAAACCGTGGCCCTGAGCGGTGCCAACAGCGTGATCGGCAAGGCCGTGATCGTGCACGCCGATGACGACGACTACACGGCACAGCCCACCGGCAACGCCGGTGCGCGCATCGGCTGCGGCATCGTCACCGACTACAAGTGATGGCCTGAAGGCTGACTGCCGGCCCAGGCCGGCAGCCACCATGCAAAACGGGAGCCTGCGGGCTCCCGTTGTCGTTCCGGCGTCAGAGGCGCGCTCAGTCCTTCAGGCGCATCTCGGCGGCGCGTGCGTGGGCCTGCAGCCCTTCGCCATGGGCCAGCACGCTGGCGATGCGGCCCAGTACCTGCGCGCCCTGCTCGCTCACCTCGATCAGGCTACTGCGCTTCTGGAAATCGTAGACGCCCAGCGGCGAGCTGAAACGCGCGGTTCCGCTGGTCGGCAGCACGTGGTTCGGACCGGCGCAATAGTCACCCAGGCTCTCGCTGGTGTAGGCGCCGAGGAAGATCGCGCCAGCGTGCTTGAGGAGCGGCTCCCAGCGGTGCGGATCGTTGCTGCTGACTTCCAGGTGCTCGGGCGCAATGCGGTTGCTGATGGCACAAGCCTCTTCCATGCTGGCGGTGTGGATCAGCGCACCACGGCCATTCAGGCTCTTGGCGATGATCTCCGCGCGCGGCATCTCCGGCAGCAGGCGGTCGATCGCCTCCTGTACCGCATCGATGTAGGCCGCATCCGGGCACAGCAGGATCGATTGCGCCAG
>JAAYCV010000028.1 GCA_012729605.1 Ramlibacter sp.
TCCGGCACCACCAGGATGTCGGCTTCACCGGCGACCGGCGAGCTGATGCCCTTGATGCGCGCAGCTTCGGCAGACACGGCGTTGTCGAAGGCCAGCGGGCCGTCCAGCACGCCACCGGTGATCTGGCCGCGGTCGGCCATCTTGCACAGGGCGGCGGCATGCAGCGTGGCTTCCATGTCGGCGTTGACGGTTTCTACCGCAGCCAGCAGGGCGACCTTGGGCTGTTCCACGCCAATCACGTGGGCCAGGTTGATCGCGTTCTGCACGATGTCGGCCTTGACCGCCAGCGACGGCTGGATGTTGACGGCGGCATCGGTGATGATGAACGGACGCGGGTAGGCCGGTGCCTGCAGCAGGAAGCAGTGGCTGATGCGGCGCTTGGTGCGCAGGCCATGCTCGCGGTCCACGATGGCGGACATCAGCTCGTCGGTGTGCAGGCTGCCCTTCATCAGCGCCTCGACCAGGCCGGCGCGCGCCAGTTGGGTGGCGGTAACGGCAGCGGCGTGGCTGTGCGGCACGTCCTCGATCTTCACGCCTTCCAGGCTCAGGCCGGCTTCGGCGGCCACGGCTTCCAGCTTGGCGCGCGGGGCAATCAGCAGCGGCTCGATCAGGCCCAGGTCACGCGCCTTGAGCGCGGCTTCCAGGCTGATCGGGTCGCACGGGTGCACCACACCCATCTTGATGCGGCCACGCTGCTGGGCCTCGGCCAGCAGGCGCTCGGGGCCGTTCTGGCGCTTGAACATCTTCACGTCGGGCAGCGGGTGCGGCAGCATCTCGGCCGATTCGGCTGGCGGCATCACCGAGGCTTCGCCGGCGATCACGGTCTTGCCCTTCTGGTTGGTACAGACCGATTCCAGCGTGATCCACTTTTTCTCTTCGTTGCGCGCGCTGACGGTCAGCTTGACGGTGATGGTGTCACCGATGCGCACCGGCGCGGTAAAGCGCAGCGACTGGCTCAGGTAGATGGTGCCGGAGCCGGGGAAACGCGTGCCGAGCAGGGCGGAAATCAGCGAACCGCCGTACATGCCGTGCGCGATCACGCTCTTGAACAGGCTGCGCGAGGCGAACTCGTCGTCCAGGTGCTGCGGGTTGTAGTCGCCGGAGGCCACGGCAAACAGTTCCACGTCCTGGCGCGTCACGGTGTGCGTCAGCGTGGCGCTGTCACCAATCTGCAGTTCCTCGAAGGTGTAGTTGCGCACCTTGCCCTGCGGGTTGGCTTCGGCAACCAGCTGGATCGGGGCGCGGGTGTTGTCCTGCACGTTGCTGTCGGGAGTGGGGGTGTTCAGGGTATCGGTCATATGTATATCTCAGCGTTCCATGACGTAAAGGCCGGGAGCATCTTCCAGCGCGGGGTAATCCTTGGAGCCCATGGCGGGCGTGGCCTGCTGGGCACCGGAGTTCTTGTCCAGCCAGGCGTGCCAGTTTTCCCACCAGGAACCCTGGTGCATTTCGGCATCCTGCACCCAGCTGTCGGCCGTCTTGTAGCTGCCATAGGCCGGACGCGTGGCAATGCGGTAGTGGCGGCGCGGGCGGCCCGGCTCGCTCACGATGCCGGCGTTGTGGCCGCCCTTGGTCAGCACGAAGGTGACTTCGGTATCGGTCAGCAGGTGGATCTTGTAGACCGATTTCCAGGGCGCCACGTGGTCGGATTCGGTGCCGACGGCGTAGACCGGGATCTTCAGGTCGTTCAGCACCACCGGATGGCCACCTACCAGGTAGCGGCCGCGGGCCAGGTCGTTGTGCAGGAACATCTGGCTCAGGTACTCGGTGTGCATGCGCGCCGGCATGCGGGTGGAGTCGGCGTTCCAGGCCATCAGGTCCATGCCGCGCGAGCGCTCGCCCAGCAGGTATTCCTGCACCATGCGCTGCCACAGCAGGTCGTAGGAGCGCAGCCAGGTGAAGGCGCCAGCCATCTGGCTGGAGTCCAGGAAGCCGCGCTCGGCCATCTGCGCCTGCAGCAGGTTCAGCTGGCTTTCGTCGATGAACAGCGCCAGTTCGCCCGGCTCGGAGAAATCGGTCTGGGCCGCGAACAGCGTCATCGAGGCCAGGCGCTCGTCCTTGTCACGTGCCATGGTGGCGGCACCGATGGACAGCAGGGTACCGCCCAGGCAGTAGCCGGTGGCGTGCACCTTCTGGTCCGGCACGATGGAGCTGATGGCGTCCATGGCGGCGAAGAAGCCTTCGTTCAGGTAGTCTTCCATGCCCATGTTGTGCTCGGTCTTGCCCGGGTTCTTCCAGGAGATGGCAAACACGGTGTGGCCCTGGTCCACCAGGTAGCGGATCATGGAGTTCTCGGGCGACAGGTCCAGGATGTAGTACTTCATGATCCAGGCCGGCACGATCAGGATCGGCTCCGGGCGCACTTCCTTGGTCGTCGGGCTGTACTGGATCAGCTCCATCAGTTCGGTGCGCAGGACAACCTTGCCTTGCGCCGTGGCGACGTCCTTGCCGACCACGAATTCGTCGCTGATCGGCGGCTGTTCATGGCGCATCTTGCGCTGCATGTCTTCCAGCGCGTACTGCATGCCGCGCACCAGGTTGGCACCGTTTTCCTCGACGGTGCGCTTGAGCACCACCGGGTTGGTCAGGGCGTAGTTGGACGGGGCCATCATGCCCAGCCACTGGCGTGCCGTGAACGAGACCCAGTCGGCGTGGTGCGGATCGACGCCGCGCACGCCGGTGGTGGCATCGGTCCACCAGTTTTCCTGCATCAGGAAGGATTGCTGCATCACGTTGAACGGCCACTGCTGCCAGGCCGGATCGGCAAAGCGGCGATCAGTAATCGGGGTCGGCAGGGCCTCGGGCGGCGTGATGGCCGACAGGCGCGTGCCCTGGGCCGCCTGCTGCACGCCGTTCTGCACCTGGTTGACCACGCTGCCGGCGGCCAGTTGCTGCAGTTGCTGCAGGTTGTCCATGGCCTTCTGCCACAGCAGCAGCTGCTTGCCGGGCGAGGCGGACAGGTGCGCCGCCCAATCCATCAGTGACATCGCGTTCAGCGTCGGCGACTGGCCACCGGTCAGCTGGGCGATGGCGGCGAAGGTCTTCTGGTCCAGCTCGTTGGCCGATTCTTCGGTAATGCCCAGCGGGCCGGTCAGGGGAGTGGAGGGGGTATGGGGATCACGCATGGGATATGTCAAAAGTATGAAATTTTGATGTCAGTTGCCATATCTGATCCTAACAGTTGCAGATTACAGAAATATGGAAAATGCCAATAAAAATGTTGCGTCGCGGCAAAAATCAACACAATGTCGTGGAAAAAGGCGCTAGCGTTAAAATCTCGCGATGGCTGTTTCCGATCCCACCCCCTCCATCACCTGGCGCAAGCCGGATGGCAGCGTCGTGTCCTGCTTTGAAAAGGTCAAGGTGCTGAACGAAAACTATGGCGAATTGCGCGATCTGCTGCAGGATGCCATGGACGATGCGCTGCTGCTCGGTTGCAGTGAGGCGCAGGTGCGCGATGCCTTCCAGCAACTGCTGGACCAGCTGCAACCGGGCGTGGCGGAGAATCCCGACGCCATCTGAGCACACTCAGCGGCTGGCGCGCTGCATCAGGAACGGTACCCAGGACTCGGTCGGCTGGGTCAGGTCCAGCCAGTCGCCTTCGATCAGCTCGCCGCAGCTGCCCGGCACCACGTCACCACGCCAGAGGCCGCTGGTGCGCGTGCCATCCACCGATTCTTCCATGCCGATGCGGCCATCCCGCATCTCGCCCGCCACCTGAACCTGACGGCCCTGGCGCAGCAGCGTGCCACGCAGGCTGCCGGCGTATTCGGGATGGGCGGCCAGTTGCAGCGGCAGCGCTGGCGACAGCTCTTCGGCGGCCGGATTCAGCGTGATGAACCACTCGCCCAGCATGTGCTGCTGGCCATAGGGGCCGGGCTGCAGGCAGACCTGGACCTCGTCCGGGGCCGAGGCAGCGGCGCTGGCGGACGCAGCGGCCGGCGGGACAGGCGTTGCCAGGGCAGGCAGGGTGGTCAGCAGCAGGGAGGAAATCAGGAGACGGCGCATGGTGGACAGGGGCGGAGGCAGGGTTGTCATGTCATTGTAATTGCACTGAAATCCATCATAATCGGCTTCATGAACCAGCTCGAAGCACTCAA
>JAAYCV010000168.1 GCA_012729605.1 Ramlibacter sp.
CTCTGCTCGTCGTAGCGTACAGCAAACTTGTGGCCCCAGTGCTTGCACAGGCGCAGGATGATGCGGGCAGGCTCGATGGTGGCAATTTCTGCGGTGCTGCTGGCACCGCGGTCGGTCAGGCTCATGGGGGTCTCCGGGTACAAGGCCTTCAGCCGAAGCGGAAGGCGGAAATGGTGGTGGCCATGACCTCATCGCTGAAGTCACGCTGGCCAGCGTCATCGGCCGCAGCACCGGCGACGACCAGCAGGGGCAGCAGGTGCTCCTCGGCGCGTGGCGGGTGCGACAGGCGGCCGGCCGGGCCGCTGGCGCTGTCCCAGCGTGCCAGCCGCGCCGTGCGCTCGGGTTCCGGCAGCGCCACGGTCTCGGACAGCCAGGCATCGAACTGCTGCGACACCGGCGTGGCGCGCGGATCGCCATAGGCGCGCATATTGTGGAAGCTCATGCCGCTGCCGATGATCAGTACGCCTTCGTCGCGCAGCGGTGCCAGCGCGCGGCCCATGGCCAGATGCGCTTCTGGATCCAGATCCTGCAGCAGCGAGAGTTGCAGCACCGGGATATCGGCATCGGGAAAGGCCAGCAGCATCGGAATGAAGACGCCGTGGTCGTAGCCGCGTTCGCTGTCCTGGGCGGCTGGCAGGCCGGCCGCCTGGATCAGGCCGGTGACACGTTCGGCCAGCGCTGGTGCGCCCGGTGCCGGGTAGCGCAGCTGGTAGGTGTGCGGCGGAAAGCCGTAGTAATCGAACAGCATGCCGGGCTGGGCGGCGCTGCCGGCGGTGAACTGCGGCGCCAGCCAGTGCGCCGTGACCAGCACGATGGCCTTGGGCCGTTGCGGCAGGCTGCCGGCGATGCTGCGCAGATAGGCCGCGGTGGCGTCCCAGGCGTCTGGCGGGTTCCAGTCCATGAAGAAACAGGGGCCGGCGCCATGCGGGATGTACAGCGTGGGCATGCGGGGGGTGTGGGTGCTCATGTCAGTCAGGTGTTGAATCAAGGATGATTCTCATTATGGGGATGAGCCTGGTACTTGAGAAGAGACGATGTGGCAGGTACAGTTCCTACTATCAGTAGGAGATGAGCCATGGATAGAGTGGTAAGCATGCGTGTTTTTGCAAGAGCGGCCCAGGCCGGCAGCCTGTCGGCGGCGGCGCGGCATCTTGGCATGTCACCGGCCATGGCCACGCGCCATGTGGATGCGCTGGAAGCGCGGCTGGGCGTGCGCCTGTTTCATCGCAGCACGCGCCGGCTCACACTGACCGATGCCGGCGCCACTTACCTCGAGGCCTGCCAGCGCATCCTTGCCGATATCGACGAGGCCGAAGCCGAGGCGGCCTCGCAGCGCATTGATGCCAGCGGCGTGCTGCGCATGAATGTGCCGCTGTCCTTTGGCCTGCGCCGCATTGCCCCGCTGCTGCCGCTGTTCAGCCAGCGCTATCCGGCGGTGACGGTGGATCTGGGCCTGACCGATGTGCGCGTCGACCTGCTTGACGAGCGCTGGGATCTGGCGATCCGCATAGGTGACTTGCAGGACGCGCCGCTGCAGGCGCGCCGGCTGGGCCAGGTCCGGCTCTGCCTGTGTGCGTCCGCGGCCTATCTGGACCAGCATGGCGTGCCGCGCCAGGTGGCAGATCTGGCGCAGCACAACTGCCTGCGCTATGCGCTGTCGGTCAGCTCGGGCAGCGATGAATGGCGTTTTGGGATTGGCGGGCGGGTGCGCCAGAAGATCAGCGGCAATCTGCGCTGCAGCAACGGCGATGCGCTGCTGCTGGCGGCGGTGGGCGGCCAGGGCATCATCTACGAGCCGGATTTCATCGTGCAGGATGCGGTGCAGGACGGGCGACTGCAGTTGCTGGAACTGGAGCATCCGGGCATGGAGGTGGGCGGCATCCATGCGGTCTACCCGCCGCAACGGCGGCCGCCGGCCAAGGTGCGCGTGATGATCGATTTCCTGGCCGAACAGTGGGCACAGGATGTCGCACAATGACGGCCTGATCCGCCGTTATGCCCCCACATGAAACTTGCTACCTATTCCGACGGCTCGCGTGATGGCCAGCTGGTCGTGGTCTCGCGCGACCTGCGCCACGCGCACTATGCCACCCATGTCGCCGGCCGCCTGCAGCAGGTGCTGGATGACTGGAACTTCCTGTCGCCGCAGCTGCAGGACATCTACGACAGCCTGAACAGCGGTCGCGCGCCGCACGCCTTTGCCTTTGATCCGGCGCGCTGCATGGCACCGCTGCCGCGTGCCTACCAGTGCGTGCAGGCCGATCCCTGGCTGCCTGAGGCGCTGACGCCGCAGCTGGAGCAGGCCGTCAGCGATCCCTTGCATGCGGCACATGCCGGGCTGCTGCTGCCTTCGGAGCGTGCCCAGGGCGATCTGGCAGTGGGCCTGGCCGTCGTCACCGGTGATCTGCCGCAGGGCGCCAGCAGCGACCAGGCGCTGGCCGGCATCCGCCTGCTGATGCTGTGCAGCCAGTTGCGCTGGCAGGGCGTGGACGATGCCGCGCTGGCGCAGCCTTTCACCGCCTTCAGCCCGGTGGCACTGACGCCTGACGAACTCGGCGACAGCTGGCAGGACGGCCGGCTGCAGCTCACGCTGCAGTTCAGCGGCAATGGCCGCAAGCTTGGCATGTGCGATGCCGGCAGCGACATGGCGCAAGGCCTGCACGAACTGCTGGCGCGCTTGTGCACCACGCGTCCGCTGCGCGCCGGCAGCATCCTGTGTGCCGCTCCCGTGCGCAACCAGGACACGCGCAAGGGCCAATGCAGCCTGGCCGACCGCCGCGCACTCGAGCAGCAGCGCGATGGCCAGATCAGCACGCCCTGGCTGCAGCCGGGCGATGTCTGGCGTGCCGAAGCACGCAGCCGGCAGGGCTCGGTCCTGTTCGGTGCCCTGCAGCATGAGGTGGCATTCACTAAGGATATCGACTTGTCGTAACTGTCTGTTGCTCTCATAATCAGTTGCCATGAGGACTCCAGCCGACCACCAGCCATTCGAGCGCGTGCTGCGCGCTCCGGCGCTGCGGGCGCGTCGCTGGATCATCCTGGTCTGGTTGGCCCTGGTCGCCAGCTGGGTCAGCCCGCTGGTGCATGCCGAATCCATGCGGCTGGTCTGCTCCAGCGCGGGGCACATCCAGTGGATCGATGTCGACAGTGATGCCCTGTCAGTGGGCCTGCAGCACGGCAAGGAGTGTGCGTTGTGCCTGGCGCTCGAGGCTCCGCCGCCCGCCGCCACCTTTGGCCTGCCACCGCAGGTCGAGACAGCTGAAGCGGTTCCGGTCTGGCACCAGCCGACACTGCCCGTGGTGGCGGCTTCTCCGTTCAAGGCGCGCGCGCCGCCAGCCATCGGCTGAGCCGGTCGCCGGCAGGCGTGTGCCTGTCAGCCGGCGCGTGTTCGCCATGCAGCTGCCCGGCGCGCTGCTGGCACCTGCTGCAGTGTTGCTTTTCCCCCTTTTGGCCACTGCAGCGGGCTATACCCTGCCACTATCCATTGACGGAGCAAGACCATGTCCCCCATTCGTATCTCTTCCCTGCTGATCGCCCTGGCCGCTGCGGTCACGCCTTTTGCCAGCCAGGCCCAAACCACTCCGGCACGCGCTGCCGCCACCGCTGTCTCCGGGCACCAGCTGCAGGTGCATGATGCCTGGATCCGTGCCACGGTCACTGGCCAGCAGGCCACCGGTGCCTTCATGCAGTTGCAGCCGAGCCAGGCCATGACGCTGGTTGGTGCCCGTTCGCCGCTGACGCCGGTGGTCGAAGTGCACGAAATGGCCGTGATCGATGGCGTGATGAAGATGCGCCATCTCCCCGAGCTGCCCTTGCCGGCCGGCCAGGCCACCGCGCTCAAGCCGGGTGGCTACCACATCATGCTGATGGACCTGAAGGCCCCGGTGCAGGCTGGCAGCGTCATTCCGCTCACGCTGGAGCTGCGCGATGCCCAGGGCAAGGCCGTCGAGCGTACGCTGCAGGTCCCGGTGCACGCGCTGACACGTAGCGCCGGCCCGCAGCAGAAAATGCCGATGATGCACCACTGATGGCCTGAATCGGCGGCCTGGCAGCAGTGGCTGCCGGCCTGAGGGAATGCCTGCCTGTTCTGCAGCGGTGGCTTGCGGTATGCTTGTCCGATCCATGCCAACCAGACAGGGGACCCCGCCATGACCGTGAATGCCGCCGGCTTTGATTTCAGCAAGTTCGTACCCGGATTCGATTTCCTGCGCCAGATGACGCAGCCGCGCGGCCTGTCGCCCACGGCCGCGCAGTGGGTCGCGCCCACGGTTGACCCGGAAGAGGTCGATCGCCGCATCCAGGAGCTGCGCACCGTGCAGTTCTGGCTGGAACAGAACACCACTGCGCTCAAGGCCACGATCCAGGCGCTGGAAGTGCAGAAAATGACGCTGAGCACGCTGCAGGACATGAATGTCAGCATGAACGACATGGCGCAGGTGTTCCAGCAGGCTGCGGCCGATACTGTTTCCAGCGTCACGCAGGCAGTCAAGGCGGTCGCGCCCGACAGCAGCGAAGCCGCGCCCGCAGCCGAAGAGGCGCCGGTGTCGCCGTTTGCCGCCTTCTGGCAACCGTTCACCGGCAGCGCCAATGCTGAGCCAGCCAGCCAGTCGGCCTCGCCGACTGCAGCGGCGGCTCCGCAAGCCGCTGCCGCCGAGCCGCCCGCCACGGAAGCCACCCCGGAAATCCCCTTCAACGAAGCCTGGGCTCAGGCGGGCCAGTGGTGGGGCAGCATGATGAACACCTTCCAGAGCATCGCCCAGCAGGCGCAGGAAGATGTGCTCAAGCAGCAGGCCGACTTCATGAAGGCGCAGGAAGAGGCTGCTGCCCGCATGCAGGCCGAAGCCGATGCGCGTGCCGAGAAGGAGGCCGCTGCGGCCAAGGAAGCGGCGGCAAAGGCTGCTGCCCCGGTGGCCAAGCCGGCTGCCGCCGCCAGCAAGCCTGCGGCCAGCACGCGCAAGCCGGCAACGCCGCGTACCGCTGCCGCCAAGCCGGCTGCCAGCAAGACGAGCAGTGCTGCGGCCAGCAAGCCCGCTGCCAAACCCGCCGCCAGTCGCAGCAAGCCCGCCACGGCAGCCAAGCCGGCCGCTGCCAGCAAGCCGGCCAGCAGCCGCACACGCAAGCCCGGCGCTGCCTGATGCAGCAGGCCAGCGGCGGCGTTACGGCTGCCGCATCAGCGGGGTAGTACCTCAGCAGTCGACCGGCGCACCATCCACAAAGGTGCGCAGTTCGCCGCTGGCAAACGCGGTCCACTGCTCATTGGTGGTCAGCGGCAGCGTGGCAATCACGGCGACCCGGTCCTGCGGCGTGGTGACATCGGAAAAATCGATGCTCACATCCTCATCGCTGAGCTGTGCCGTGGTGAACGGCGCCTGGCGCACGATGTAGTGCAGGTTGGTGCTGGCATGCGCCCACAAGGCAGCGCCATTGGAGAGCAGCATGTTGAAGGTGCCGTGACTGGCCAGTTGCGGCATCAGTTCGCGCAGGGTGCGCGTCAGCTCCTCCACGCTGGGCATGGCGGCATGCGACTTGGCCACTTCCTGCATGATCCAGCAAAAGGCACGCTCGCTGTCGGTATCGCCTACCGGCTGGAACTGGCGGTGCAGGTGCGGATGAAAATCTTCCAGATTGCCGTTGTGGGCGAATACCCAGTAGCGTCCCCACAGCTCACGCACGAACGGATGGCAGTTTTCCAGCGAAATCACGCCTTGCGTCGCCTTGCGGATATGCGCGATCACGTTGCGGCTCTTGATCGGGTAGCTGCGGATCAGCTGGGCAATCGCCGAGCTGCTGGCTGCCTCGTGGTCCACGAACAGGCGCACGCCCTTGTCCGGCGCGTCCGGCGGCGCATCATGGCGACCCTCGAAAAAGGCGATGCCCCAGCCGTCGCTGTGGTGGTCGGTGACGCCGGCGCGCTGCGAGAAGCCGCTGAAGCTGAAAGTGATGTCGGTCGGGGTGTTGCAGTTCATCCCCAGCAACTGGCACATGGGCGGAATCTCCTGGATCAGGGGGTGGCGTCAACAGCAGCCTGGTGCAGCGCCTGCAGGCAGGCCGGGCAATAGCAGCGGTCGCCGATCGGGGCGCCGTCGCGGATCGCCGGCAGCACTGGCTGGTTCAGGCACCAGCAGCTGCCCGCTGGCTGGCCGGCGGCTGCGGCACACTGGTTGGACTGGCCGCAACGCGGACAGATCAGGGCCGGATCGGCCGATGCGGGAGAGGGGGAGCTGGTCATGCGCCTATTTTGTCCCAAGAGCAGGCTGCTGGCGAATTTCCTGCTGCTGCGTCATGGCGGTATTGACAGACTCTGGTAAGGTTACGGGATGAATGCCCTGCAGCTGTTTTTGCCCTGTGCGGCCGGTGTCGAGGACTATCTCGCCGCCGAGGCCCGCACCATCACCGGACTGGGCGACGCCCAGGTGCGTCCCCTGCGTGCTGGCGTGCTGGTGGACGGCAGCTGGCGCGATGCCATGCTGCTCAACCTGCACAGCCGGTTGGCGCAGCGCGTGCTGGTCCAGCTGTCGCGCACGCCCTATGCCAATGAATCCGATCTTTACCAGGCCGCTTTCGAGACCGCCTGGGAAAGCTGGTTCACGCCGCGCCACACCTTCCGCATTGACATCACGGCACAGCGCAGCCCGCTGCGCAGCCTGAACTTTGCCGCCTTGCGCATCAAGGATGCGGTCGCCGACCGTTTCCGTGACCGCGCCGGCAGCCGCCCGAGCGTGGATACCCACTGGCCCGATGTGCGCATCTATGCGCACCTGACCAATGACCGCATGGCGCTGTATATCGATACCTCGGGCGAGCCGCTGTTCAAGCGTGGCTGGCGCGAGGACAAGGGCGACGCGCCGCTCAAGGAAACCCTGGCCGCGGCCATGATTGCCGCCAGCGGCTGGCAGCCCGATCAGGGCGTGCCGCTGTACGACCCCTGCTGCGGCAGCGGCACGATTGCCGTCGAGGCGGCGCAGATGGCCTGTCGCATGGCGCCGGGCAGCCAGCGCCGCTTTGGTTTCGAGCGCCTGCTGCCGTTCCAGCCGCATGTCTGGCAGCAGTTGCGTGAACAGGCGCGCAGCGCCGAAATCCGCCCGTCCGAGATGCTGGTGTTTGGCAGTGACGTGGCGCACCGCATGGTGGACTTTGCCCAGCGCAACGCCCAGCGTGCCGGCGTGGCGCATGCGCTGGAGCTGCGCGGCGGTGATGCGCTGCAGCGCATGCCGCCCGGCCAGACGCCTGGCGTGCTGCTGATCAACCCGCCGTATGGCGAGCGCATTGCCGCAGCCGGCGTTGCTGGCGAGCGAGCGCAAGAACGCGCCCAGCGCGTGCACACCGCGGGCCCGCGTATCGAGGGCCGGCTCGGCCTGAACCGTGCACCAGCAGCTACCCGTGGTGGTCGCGAACATGCCCTGATGGCCGAGGACAACGACGACTTCTTCCAGCGCCTGTCCAGCCACTGGAAACGCAACTACCCCGGCTGGACTGCCTGGCTGCTTACGCCCGATCGCGAGCTGCCGCGCCGCATGCGCCTGCGTGAATCGCGCAAGATCCCGATGTGGAACGGCCCGATCGAGTGCCGCCTGTTCCGTTTTGACCTGGTGGCCGGTGCCATGCAGCCGCGCAGCGGTCCGCCGGCGGAGCCGGGCGCATGAGCCTGGGGCGTGTCGGGCGATGGCTGGGTCTGGCCTTGCTGCTGGCCCTGGCCGGCTGCGAGCGCCCGGCCAATGATGCCAGTGCGGTGCAGCACCTGGGCATCGCCAACAGCCTGCATCCGAGCGCCCTGATGGATGCCGCCTTCGGCAACGACCAGCAGCTGGTCGAGAAGGAGCAGGTGCGCTGGCGCACCACCATGACACTGCCCGAACTGCCGCCAGCACGCCTGCCGGCGGCCATGCTGCCGTCCAGCGCGCCCCGCGAGCTGCCGGCGCCGGGCGCCGTGCCGGTGGCACAGCTGCAGCAGCGCGTGCGCGTGGCGGTGCTGCCGCGTGAAGTGATCCGCTTTGGCCAGCAACATGCCACGCTGGTGATCGAATCGGTGCCGCTGGAGAACGAGCAGCGCACGCTGCAGACGCCGACCACGCGCGCCTATGTCGGCGCCATCCATTTCAGCCTGTTGCATGAGGCGGGCACTGCCGGCCGTGCATCGGACGGCGAGCGCTGGCGCATCACGCGCTGGCAGCCGGTGGTGGATGCGATCGGCCATGACGGAACTGCGGGTGAGAGCCAGATCTACAAGCTGGGCCTGAATGACTACCTGCTGACCTTCCAGCCCGCGGCCTGCTGGCAGGGCGTGTGTGGCCAGTGGCTGCATGGCTATACGCTGCGGTCCCAAGGCATGCAGCCCAGCCTGCGTGAGCGGCTGGCCGCCAGCAACCAGGCCTATGCCGATTGCGCGCTGCAGCTCGGCCTGTCGCGGCAGGAGCGCAACAGTGCCTTCCAGGGGCAGGGCGCTGCAGGCGAGCGGCAGTCGGCACAGGACTGCTTTGATGTGCAGGGCGAGGTGCACCCGATCTCGCGCGAGGGCCTGGCGGCCGATGTCAGCATCCGCTACCGTGGGCGTCTCTGGCAGCCGAAAACCGGCCGCCAGGAGGTGCAGCAGTCCCAGCTCTATCGCTACCAGGATGGCCGTTTCGAACTGATCGAGGGTGGCCCGAGTCCGGTGCCGGAGTTCTGATGACGCTGCCGCAAGACACGTCCACCCGCGTGGTGGTGATCGATACCAATATCGTGCTCGACTTGCTGCTGTTTGCCGAGCCGGCGGTGGAACCGCTGCGCCAGGCCCTGCAGCAGCAACGGCTGCGCTGGCTGGCGATTCCGCGCATGCGCAACGAACTGGAGCGGGTGTTGCAATACCCGCAGATTGCGCCGCGCATGGCGTTTTATGGCCACAGCCCGGAACAGCTGCTGCAGCGCATGGATGCGGTGGTGCAGTATGTGGAGCCGGCCGGGCCGGCGGGCGTCAGCTGTAAGGATACGGATGACCAGTGCTTTGTCGATCTGGCCGCCGCGCACCAGGCGATCCTGCTGAGCAAGGATGCCCAGGTGCTCAAGCTGCGCAAGCGGCTGGCGAAGCAGCAGGTGCTGGTGGCACGGCTGCTGCCCGACAGCTGGGAGCCAGTGCCTGCCCCGTGAGGGGCAGGCGGCCGCTCAGGGCTGCTGCGTCGGGATGTGCTGGCGCAGTTCGATCTGGCGGTTGTGTTCGTCCACGAACACCAGCTGCGGCTTGTGGCTGTCCAGCTCGCTCGCGTCCAGGCCGACGAAGGCGGCAATGATCACCAGGTCACCGGTGCTGGCACGGCGTGCGGCCGAGCCGTTGATGGAGATGATGCCGCTGCCGCGCGCCGCCTTGATGGCGTAGGTGCTGAAACGCTCGCCGTTGTTGATGTTCCAGATCGCGATCTGCTCGAACTCACGGATGCCGGAGGCGTCCAGCAGGTCCTCGTCGATGGCACAGGAACCTTCGTAATGCAGTTCGCAGTGGGTGACGGTGGCGCGGTGGATCTTGCCGCTGAGCAGGGTGTGTTGGGGCATTGCTTGATGTCCTCGTGGATGGGAAAGAACCGGCATTCTAGGGGTTGTACGGATACCGTGCAGCACTTGGATGGATTTTATGTCGCCAAGTTCACATTGCCACGACAGTTTTCCTGGGCCATAATCGCGCCCGAAGCCTGCCAGGCCGCCGCTGGTGCAAGCGTGGAAACACCGCACTGGAGGAACGTCCGGACTGCACAGGACAGCGCAGGAGGTAACACCTCTCCACCGAAAGCCGCAAGGACCAAGGTGAGGATCAGAGCAACAGAGACGAGCCGGTTCAGTCCGGGTGAAACGGGCAATCTCTGCGCGCAGCAATACCAAGTAGGCCAGCGTTGATGTGGTTCCGCAGAGCTGGCGGGTAGGTAGCACCGAGCCGGTGGGGTGACCCCCGGCCCAGATGAATGGCGGTCACGCGACGGGCAACCGTCGCGCACAGAATCCGGCGTATCGGCAGGCTTCCCTTTTTTC
>JAAYCV010000169.1 GCA_012729605.1 Ramlibacter sp.
CAGAACACCACCAGCTCGGGCGGGTCCACATCAAACGGCGATTCGTCACGGCCATGCTGCTCGCGCACCGCCAGGGACGCCGAACAACGCTCGCCAAATCTCTGTTGCAAGGTATCGCGCAGCGCGTCGGGCAGCGGGCGCGGGGAATGGGATACAGGCGCAGTCACGGTCAATTCCTCCAAGAATCAGGCCGCTAGCCTAACACGATCAGGCTGACAGCCGCCCCGCCGCATCCACGCCCTGATCGCCTACGATAGACGCTTGACCAGACATCCCTTATTGCACAGGAGCTTCACTTGACCCCCATCGCCCAAGACCGTTTCGCCCTCGTCCTCGGAGCCCAACAGCTGGAAAGCAGCTTCGAGCAGGCCATCTTCCGCATGGACATCACGCCAGAGCACACCAACATCCTCGGTGGCGTCCATGGCGGCGTGATCTTCTCGCTGGCCGATTTCGCCTTTGCCTCGGCCTGCAATGCCGGTGAAGGCAGCTTTATCGGCTTGCAGGCCGAGATCCGCTACATGGCCGCGGCCAAGGACAAGCAGCTGATCGCCACCGCCAAGCGCGTTGGCGGCACGCGCAAGTTCGCCCACTACGAAGTCATGGTCACCGACGGACTGGGCAACGCGCTGGCGCTGTTCACCTCGACCGCCTATCGCGTGGCCTGAGCTCGCTTGCGGGTCATGCGGCATCGCTGCACACTTTATATCTTTTGATATTAAAATGCATGGATTATTCCACCCATGCTGCAAGGAGACCCGCATGACCAAGATCCTGACCGCCACCCTCGCCGCCGGCCTGCTGGCCCTGGGCACTGCCGCCCAGGCCGAAGAGCTGCTCGTCAACATTCACTCCGGCCAGCCCATGGCCCAGGGTGCCGGCCTGGTCCTGGCCACGCAAGCCCAGGCGCAAAAGCACTCCGTGCGCGTGCTGCTGTGCGATGCTGCCGGCGACATCGCCCTGAAAGGCCAGCAGATGCCCGCCCTCAAGCCGAACAACGTCACGCCGCAGCAATTGCTGCAGGGCCTGATCAAGAACGGTGCCAAGGTCGAAGTCTGCGCGCTCTACCTGCCCAACACCGGCAAGCAGCCGTCCGACCTGATCGACGGCGTGACGCCGGCCAAACCGGCTGACGTGGCAGCCCACCTGGTCAAGCCGGGCATGCACACCCTGGGCTTCTGATCCCCTCGCCCACAACCTGCAGCGAACCTCGTCCCCGGATCAGGTTCGCTTTTTTGACTGTTCCCGGAGCGCTACATGTCCAACTTGCTCAACTGGATGCAGAAAAACCTGGTCTGGAGCATCCCGATCTCCATGCTGCTGGGGCTGCTGTTCGGCCTGGCCACCAATGCCAGCTTCCTGCGCGATGCCATCCTGCCGCTGACCTTCCTGATGGTATATCCGATGATGGTCAGCTTCCAGGCACGCGCCCTGGTACGCATGGATTCCGGCAAGCTGCAGCTCACCGCCATGCTGATCAACTTTATCCTGATGCCGGCGATTGGCTATGGCCTGGGCCTGCTGTTCTTTGCCGACCAGCCGATGGCGCGCCTGGCCCTGCTGCTGACCTCCCTGCTGCCCACCTCCGGCATGACGATTTCCTGGACCGGCTTTGCCAAGGGCAACGTCCCGGCCGCGGTGCAGATGACGGTACTCGGCCTGCTTGCCGGTTCGCTGCTGACACCGATCTACCTGAAACTGCTGCTCGGTGCCACAGTCGAGATCCCGCTGCTGCAAGTCTTCACCCAGATTGCCCTGATCGTGTTCCTGCCGCTCCTGCTCGGCCTGCTGACGCAACGCTGGCTGATTGGCCGCCATGGCGAGCAGGCCTTCCACCAGAAGATCAAGCAGAAGTTCCCGCCCTGGTCCACGCTGGGCGTGATCGGCATCGTGTTCGTCTCCATGGCGCTGAAGGCGCGTGACATCGTCTCCGATCCGGCCCTGGTACCGGCCTACTTCCTGCCGCTGCTGGTCATGTACGCCATCAACTTCGTGCTCAGCACCGTCATCGGCAAGCGCCTGTTTGCGCGCGGTGACGGCATCGCACTGGTCTATGGCACGGTGATGCGCAACCTGTCGATTGCGCTGGCAATTGCCATGGGCGTATTTGGCGCTGCCGGTGCCGATGCCGCGCTGCTGATTGCACTCGCCTACATCGTGCAGGTGCAGGCCGCCGCCTGGTATGTCAAGCTCACGCCGCGCCTGTTTGGCCCGGCCCCCGAGGCCAAGGCCTGATGCCATGCACCGGAGGCGTGCCGCCCTGCGCCACGCCGCTTTACTTCGCCTGCAGTTGATTTAAAATTCAAACAAGTATTGAAACAATAAATCCTCTGCAAGGGTGACGGCATGGAGATCTTCCGCTGGTTTAACAACCAGGTGCTGCGCATGGACTGGCTATCTGCCGGGGTGCGCAGCCTTCCAGAGCCACTTCCCGCCCGAGCGCACGCGCCAGATCCTGAAGCGCTTACAGGGCATCCGCGGCAAGCTGCTGGGCTAAGTCGCCCGCCTCAGTCCTCGAAACGCCGGTCTGCGCGCAGCTGCGTCAACGGCGGATTTTCATTGCGCGCCAGCCAGCCAATGCGCACCCCCTCTGGAGCACGGTTGTCATAGCGCGGGTAGAACGGCTTGATATCCAGTAGCGGCGAGCCGTCCAGCATGTCCACCTGATCGATCAGCAGGCGACAGCCCTGCACCTCCAGCAGCCGCACCGTGCTCAGTCCGATGCGGTTCGGCCGCTTGGGCGAGCGGGTGGCAAAAATGCCATGTTCCTCGGTATCCATGAACGGCACCACACGCAGTGCCGGTGTGCGGATCTGGTGGAACTGGTAGACCAGGGTCAGGTGGCTGAAGCCCTCGATATCCTTCAGCCCGTCGGCATACTCCGGCAACAGATCGATATGGCCGCGCACGCCTTCAGCTGCCAGCGGCTGGATCGGTGTATTGACGGCCTGCCGGAACGGCGTGTGGATGGTGCCAATCGGATGCAGCAAGAAGGGTTCCATCATGCGCGGCGTGCCAGTGCGTGATGGCCACCTGCCATGACCCAAGCCTGCACAAGCGCCTGTCGGCCACGCCCTTGCGCTACCTGCTGCGGGGCAAAATCCGGCAGATAGTGCTGCAGCAGGCGCATCTCGTCAGCGGGCTGACGCAGACCCAGCCCCTGCCACCAGTCGCGACTGTCGCAACAGATCAGGCACGCCAGCATCTGTGCCAGCCAGCCGGCGGCCACCTGTGGTGCATGCGTCGGTTGCTGCGGCTGCAACAGGGAGGCCAGCACCGCCACGTCGGGTGGTACCTGTTGTTGCAGGTGTCGATACTCAGCGGCGGGCATCGGCTGTACTGCGCCCAGTCGTGGCAGGCAGAAACGCACCACGGCCAGCAATTCGTCCTGGGGCAGGCCCTGCGTCCAGACAAACAGCGGCAACTCACCCGACTGCGCATCTGACAGAACACGCGTCAGGCCATGACGCAACAGGTTTTCCGGGGAAGCGGTAGCGGACATGGACAGCTCCTGGCAAGGCAGATTCCGGGTGGACTCCGCATCGTTATATATTTGATTATATTTCGATGGCCTGTCAGGCACCAGAGGCTCTCAGGCCTGCCCGGCCAGCACCTGCTGCACCCAGCGCTGCAAGTCTGCCGCCGGCATGGCGCCAGACTTGCGCGCCACTTCGCGCCCGCCCACATACACCGCCAGCGTGGGAATGCTGCGAATGCCCAGCGCGGTGCCGGTCTGCGGGTTGGCTTCGGTATCAAGCTTGGCAAAGATAGCCTGGCCCTGCATGGCCTGCGCCGCCTGTTCGAACTGTGGCGCCATCATGCGGCAGGGGCCGCACCAGGGCGCCCAGAAATCCACCACCACCGGCAGTTCAGTGCCGCTGGTATAGCGCTGGAAGCTGGCATCGGTCAGCGCCACGGGCTGCTGCGGCAGCAGGTTTGTCTGGCAGCGGCCACAGTTCAGTTCCTTGGCCAGATCGGATTCGGCCACGCGGTTCTTGGCCTGGCATTGGGGGCAGATGAGATGCATGAGGGGCTCCACGGCTTGTGTTCAGTCTGGCTGTACATATGGAGCAAGGCGCTGCTGCTTTCAAGGCAGCAGTTGGCCGCATCCGTCAGCACTTGCAACACGATCCGGGGGTATCTCACGCCATGAGACTCGGGCTCCTTAGCATGAAAGCCATCACGTTGACAGGAGGTTTTCATGCAGATTCCCGTTTTTTATTCCGAACAAATGGTGGCCGATTCCATGGGTTTTTCGCCCAGCGCTGGCAAGCCAACTGAGGTCGTGCAATCGTGGCAGGCACTCGGTCTGCCGCTGCAGATCCTGCCGCCGACGCCCGCCAGCCGCACCCAGCTGGAGCGCGCCCATGAGCGCTGGTATGTCCAGGGCGTGCTGGACGGCAGTATCCAGAACGGCTTTGGCAACCACTCGCCCCAGGTTGCGGCATCGCTGCCCTACACCTGCGGCGCCATGATCGATGCCTGCCTGGCCGCGCTGCACAACCGCACGGCAGCGGTGGCACCCTGCTCCGGCTTTCACCATGCCGGCTACGACTTTGGCGGTGGTTTCTGCACCTTCAACGGCCTGATGGTGGCGGCGCTGGATCTGCTGATAACCGGCAAGGCGGCAAAGGTCGGCATCCTCGACCTGGACATGCACTGGGGCAATGGCACGGCCGATATCATCCAGAAGCACGGCCTGGGCCAGGTCGTGGTGCACGATAGCCGCAGCGTCAGCCAGCACCGGGCCGAGGCTTTTCTTGACCAGCTGGCGCAGGATATCCGGCAGCGGTTTGCCGATTGCGACCTGCTGATCTACCAGGCCGGTGCCGACAGCCATATCGATGATCCGCTGGGCGGCTACCTGACGACGGCGCAGATGCTGCGCCGCGACCAGATCGTGTTTGCCACCTGCCGCGAACTCGGCCTGCCGGTAGCCTGGAACCTGGCCGGCGGCTACCAGCGTGACGAGAACGACAGCATCCGCCCGGTGCTCGACTTGCACGACAATACGATGAAAGCCCACGCCCACACCTTTCTGCTGGAGGCCGCTGCCTGACATGGAACGTTCCGTCCGTCTTTCCCGCATCCAGGCCCTGATGAGCCGGGCCACCGGCGTGACCCTGGCCCAGCTCATGGCCGATCTGGAAGTCTCGCGTGCCACCATCCACCGGGACCTGGAGCTGATGCGCAGCCAGATGAACACGCCCATCGTCTGGAACCGGGATACCGGCACCTACCATATCGATCCCGAACAAGGCTTTGGCGTGCCCAGCCGCATGCTGCCCGGCATCTGGCTCAAGCCGGCGCAGGCCTATGCCTTCCTGACGCTGAACAACATGGTCGAGAAGATCGCGCCGCAGCTGCTGGGGCCGTTCGTCTGGCCCATGCGGGACATGCTCAAGCGCATGCTGTTCGAGACTGAGTACCCCATGCACCGCCTGGACAAGAAGATCGCCATCGAGATGCCAGGCGTGCCGGAGCTGTCAGACCTGACATTCACCACGCTGATCGATGGCCTGCTGCGCGAACAGCCATTGCGCATCAC
>JAAYCV010000170.1 GCA_012729605.1 Ramlibacter sp.
GAACTGGTTCAACAGCCTCGGTGAGCAGGTCAATCTGGTGATCGGCTTCATCTTCGTGATCTGCGTGATGCTGTTCCGCCGTGGCATGGTGGGCGAGTGGCTGGCCTTTGTGGAGCGGTTCAGGAAGAAAGCCTGAACCGGCTCCTGACTGAGGCCTGCATGCAGGCATGCACCAACCCCGACAGCCCCGGCTGCCGGGGTTTCTTGCATCCAGATTGCGATTTCGCAAGCCACCTCCTCTCCAGGCCGTCCCTGTTACGAACTGGTCAAGCTCTTCCCCTAGAATCAGAAGCATTCGTCCCCGGCGCGCCATGCGCCCGCTGCGGCACCCTGCCAACAGGCCGTCCCTCGAAAGCATCCTGGAGGATCCGCATGTCCCGACATCCCGTGCCGCATCGCCGGCTCGCGCCCCCCTCCCCCCTGCGCAAGACCGCACTGCGCTGGTCCTTGCCGGCACTGGCGCTGGTCGCCGGCGGTTCTGCCCTGGCCCTGAAAGTCGAAAGCGTCTCGCCGCGTGGTGAAACCAGCGAGGTGCGCCAGTTCCTGGTGCGCTTCGACAAGGATGCCGTACCGGCCGGCGACACGCAGGCCCAGCCCCCGTTCCGCATCCAGTGTGAAGGGCCAGCGCAGGCAGTGATTCCGCCACATGACGGCGGTTGGCGCAACCCGCGCACCTGGGCGGCTGATTTCGAGAACGTGCTGCCGGCCGGCGTACGTTGTACCGCCACCAGCACGCCCGGCTTCCGCGCACCGGATGGCGATACCCTGGCGGCGACCAGCATCGCCTTCAGCAGCGGCGCACCTTATGCGCGTGATGTCCAGCCCTGGGGCGGCGAGATCAGCGAGGACCAGATCTTCATCCTGCGCTTCAACGGTGCCGTCGATGCCGCCCAGGTACAGGCCGCGGCCCAATGCCGCGTCGAAGGCGTGGGCGAAGCGGTGCCGCTGCGCCTGGTCAGCGGCGAGGCGCGCGAGCAGATCCTGCAATCGCGCTGGTTTGCCGACGATGCCAAAAAGCAGCCGGACCAGTTCGTGCTGCTGGCCTGCAACCGCAAGCTGCCGGCCGAAGCGCGCGTCAGCCTGACGCTGGGCCAGTTCGCCGGCAAGGGCGAGGCAGCGCAACGCAGCTGGGACTACCAGGTGCGCTCGCCGCTGGAAGCCAGCATGAGTTGCGAACGGCCAAATGCGCAATCGGCCTGCCTGCCAATCCGCCCGGTGACCGTGCGTTTCAGCGCACCGGTACCGATCGAGCAGGCACGCCAGGTGGTGCTGGAAGTCGACGGCAAGCCACGCCAGCCGGAACTGGACGCGCAGCAGCAAGGCAGCGTGCGCTCGGTCGAGTTCAAGCCGCCGTTCCCGGAACAGGCCAGCATGCGCCTGGTGCTGCCGCAAGGCCTGCAGGACGATGCCGGCCGGCCCTTGCGCAACGCCAGCAGTTTTCCGCTGACAGTCGCCACCGGCCCGATGCCGCCGCTGGTCAAGTTTGCCGCCGCGCCGTTTGGGGTGCTGGAGCGCTTTGCCGAAGGCCCCAAGGGCCCGGCGCTGCTGCCGGTGACACTGCGCAGCGTGGAGCGCGATCTGGCCGGCAAGTCCTTGCAGCCAGCCGGCGAGATCCGCACGCTGACACCGCAATCCGATGCCGAGATCATCCGCTGGTACCGCCAGCTGGCAGATTACGACCAGACCCTGATCGAGCGCAGCCGCGCACGCAAGGACGGCCTGCGCCAGCTGCCGCCCACGCTGCCGGAGCCGACCAGCGAAGACAGCTACAAGAGCGTGCCTGATGACAGCGTGGAAACGCGCATGCTGTCGCTGCTGCAGGGCGAAGCCAAGGCCCAAGCCATGACGATGCCACAGATCGACGAGAAGGATCCGCGCCCGTTCGAGGTGGTCGGCATTCCGCTGACGCCGGGCTACCACGTGGTCGAGATAACGTCGCCGATGCTGGGCAAGAGCCTGCTCGATCCGCACTTCCAGCAGCGCAACATGTATGTACGCACCGGCGCGCTGGTGACGAACCTGGGCGTGCACGTCAAGCAGGGCCGCGCCGGTTCGCTGGTCTGGGTCACCACGCTCGATGGCGGCAAGCCGGTGCCGCAGGCACAGGTCGCCATCAGCGGCTGCAATGGCAAGCCGCTGGCCAGCGGCACCACCGATGCCAACGGCCTGTGGCAGCATCCGCAGGCGATCGAGGCACCGGCCTGCGGCGAGTACGGCAGTGACAACGCGCTGTTCGTCAGCGCACGCACCACCGACGCCCAGGGCGTGTCCGACATGGCCTTTGTCTGGACCGACTGGAACCGCGGCATCGAATCCTGGCGCTTCAACGTACCCACCAGCACCGATCCGAACCCGGACCTGCGCGCGCACAGCGTGCTCGATCGCAACCTGCTGCGTGCCGGCGAAACGGTCTCGATGAAGCACTTTGCCCGCATCGAGACCATCCAGGGTCTGCATGCGATGCAACCGCTACCCGGTACGCTCAAGCTCACGCATGTGGGCAGCGACAGCGTGATCGAACAGCCGCTGGGCTGGCGCAAGATGGCGACCGGCGGCATGACCGCCGAGACGCAGTGGCAGATTCCGCGCAGCGCCAAGCTCGGCATGTACCGCATCAGCATGAAGGGCAAGGATGCGCAAGGTCGTGATATCGAACTCGACAGCGGCGATTTCCGCGTCGAGGAATTCCGCCTGCCGGTGATGCGAGGCAGCATCCAGCCAGTACCAAAAGCGCCGCTGGTGGCCACGCAAAAGCTGCCGGTCCGGGTGGAGCTGGCCTACCTGAACGGCGGTGCCGCCAAGGGCCTGCCGGTGGAGGTATCGGCCAGCGTGCGCGAGGGCTGGATCAATTTCCCGGGCTATGGCGATTACAGCTTTGGCCGCAACGCCGACTGGTTTGAGTACGACAGCGAAGATGACAGCGCCAACCCGGACGGCAGCGGCAGCAGCACGCGCCTGCTGGCGAACCGCATGCCGCTCGCGCTGGGGGCCGATGGCACGGCGCAGCTGGAGCTGCCCGAGCTGGCCACCAGCGCCAAGCCGCAGGACCTGACGCTGGAAGCCACCTACAGCGACCCGAACGGTGCCTTCCAGACACTGCAGTCGCGCCAGCGCATCTGGCCGGCGGCAGTGGTGGCCGGCATCCGCACCGAAGGCTGGATCTCGGTCGACAAGGATCTGAAGCTGCAGGCACTGGCGCTGGACACCAGCGGCAAGCCGCAGGCCAACGTGCCGCTGTCGGTACGCGCGATTGCCCACACCACCACCACCAGCCGCAAGCGCCTGGTCGGCGGCTTCTACACCTATGACAACCAGCACAGCACGGAAGACATGGGCGAGTTGTGCTCGGGCAAGAGTGACAGCCGCGGCCTGCTGCTCTGCAATGCCATGCTGAAGCACCCGGGCGAAGTCGAGCTGGTGGTGACGGCAACCGATGGCGAAGGCCGCAAGTCACAGGCCGGCAGCTCGGTCACGGTCACGAAACAGGGCGAGATCTGGTGGGGCGGCCAGGACCACGACCGCATGGATGTGCTGCCCGAGCAGCGCAGCTACCAGCCGGGCGATACCGCCAGGCTGCAGGTACGCATGCCGTTCCGCTACGCCACCGCCCTGCTGACCGTGGAGCGCGAAGGCATTCTGCACAGCGAAGTGCTGCAGCTCAACGGCCAGGATCCGACGGTGGAACTGAAAATCCAGCCCGAGTGGGGCCCGAACGTCTATGTCAGCGTACTGGCCTTGCGCGGCCGCCTGCGCGACGTGCCCTGGTACAGCTTCTTCACCTGGGGCTACAAGACCCCGCGTGAATGGTGGCGCGCCTTCTGGCATGATGGCAAGGAATACGTGGCGCCGACACCGCTGGTGGACCTGAGCAAGCCGGCCTTCCGTCTTGGCATGGCCGAGCTGGATGTCGGTCTGCAGGCGCACACGCTGCAGGTCAGCGTAACGCCGGACAAGGACAGCTTCCAGCCGCGCCAGCAGGCGCAGGTGACAGTCCGCGCCCTGCTGCCGGACGGCAAGCCGGCCGCCAACGCCGAAGTCGCCGTGGCGGCAGTCGACCAGGCCCTGCTGGAGCTGCGCCAGAACACCAGCTGGGATCTGCTGCGCGCCATGTTCCAGCAACGCCCCTGGGGCGTGGAGACCTCCACCGCGCAGATGGAAATCATCGGCCGCCGCCACTATGGCCGCAAGGCCGTGCCGGCTGGCGGTGACGGCGGTGGCGGCACCCATGTGCGCGAGCTGCTCGACACGCTGCTGTTCTGGGATCCGCGCGTGCAGCTCGATGCCAATGGCGAGGCGCGCATCACGGTGCCGCTGAACGATGTGCTGAGCAGCTTCCGCATCGTCGCCGTGGCGACCAGTGGCCAGGACCTGTTCGGCACTGGCGACACCAGCATCCGCACCACGCAGGACCTGCAGATCGTCAGCGGCCTGCCACCGCTGGTGCGCGAAGGCGACAGCTATATCGCCCAGGTCACGCTTCGCAACACCACGAAAAAGCCGATGAAGGTGGAACTGACACCCAAGGCGACGCTGCTGAACCTGAAGCCGCAGACCGTGGAGATTCCGGCCGAAGGCGCACAGGAGGTGGTCTGGGAGGTGAGCATCCCGACGCAGGCCGCCGGCGAAGCCCTGCAGGAAATCGTCTGGGAGATCAGCGCCGCCGACCAGGCGGGCAGCCAGGCGAGCGATGCCTTGCGCGTCAGCCAGCGCCTGCTGCCGGCCGTGCCGCTGACGGTGCAGCAAGGCCTGCTGGAGCAGGTCAATGGCCAGGAGATCGCGCTGTCCACGCCGCCCAACAGCCTGGGCAGCGCTGATGTGGCGCGCGGTGGCGTGCAGGTCACGCTGCAGGCCTCGCTCGCCGACGGCCTGCCGGGCGTGCGCGACTGGTTCTCGCAGTATCCCTACACCTGCCTGGAACAGCGCAGCAGCCGTGCCATCGGCATGCAGGATCGCCCGCAGTGGCAGGCGATCCTGAACGAGCTGCCCAGCCATCTCGACAGTGATGGCCTGGCCAGCTACTTCCCGCCGCAACAGGGGGGCCGTTCGCGCGGCAGCGATACGCTGACCGCCTACCTGCTGGCCAGCGCCCATGAAGCCGGCCAGCTCGATCCGGCCTGGCGCCTGCCCGATGCCAGCCGCGATGCCATGCTGTCCGGCCTGACGGCGTTTGTCGAAGGCCGTATCGAACGTGATTTCTGGAGCCCGGTGAAGGACCGCGACATGCGCAAGCTGGCCGCAATCGAAGCGCTGTCGCGCTACGGCAAGGCACGCTCGGAGATGCTGGGCAGCATCGCGCTGACACCGGAGCAGTGGCCGACGCACAGCGTGATCGACTGGCTCAACATCCTGCAGCGCCTGCCGGCGATCGCTGAGCGCGATCGCCTGCGCGACGAGGCACAGCAACTGCTGCGCACACGCCTGAACTACCAGGGCACGCGCCTGTCCTTCAGCAACGAGCAGGACGACTACTGGTGGTGGCTGATGCAGAACGCCGATACCAATAGTGCGCGCCTGATCCTGGCGGTGCTGGAACTGCCGGGCTGGCAGGACGACTTGCCGGCGCTGGTCAGCGGCTTTATCGCGCGCCAGCAGCACGGTGCCTGGAGCACCACCACCGCCAACCTGTGGGGTGGCCTGGCGCTGCAGCGGTTTGCCGCCAAGCGCGAAAAGGCCGAGGTCAGCGGCCAGACCCTGATCCGGCTGGACCAGCAGAGCCGCAGCATCGACTGGCGCAAGGTGACACGCGTGGCACCGGACGCGCCGGCGGCGGAACTGCCGGCTTACGGCGCACCGCCAGCCGCACACATGTACACCAACAACCTGGCCTTCCTGCCCTGGCAGACAGCTCCCGGCGGTACGGCACGCCTGCGCCTGCAACAGCAAGGCAGCGGCCAGCCCTGGGCCACGGTGCAGGCGCTGGCTGCGGTCCCGGTGACGGCGCCGCAATCGGCCGGCTACACCGTGCGCAAGACCATCACGCCGGTGCAGCAGACCGTGGCCGGTAAGCACAGCCGTGGCGATATCTGGCGCGTGAAGCTGGAGATCAACGCCGCCAGCGACATGACCTGGGTGGTGGTGAGCGATCCGGTGCCGGCCGGTGCCACCCTGCTCGGCAGCGGGCTCGGCGGTGACTCGGCCATCGCCACGCAAGGCGAGCGCTCGGCCGGCAACGGCTGGCTGGCCTATGTGGAACGCGGCTTCGAAGCCTGGCGCGCCTATTACGAGTTCCTGCCGCGCGGCACCAGCAGCATCGAATACACCGTGCGCCTGAACAGCGCCGGCAGTTTCGGCCTGCCCGCCACCCGCGTGCAGGGGCTGTACGCGCCCGAGGTATTTGGCGTTACGCCGAACGCCCGCATCACGGTGGAGCCGGCGCCCTGATGCCAGCCCGCCTGCCGCGCTTGCTGCGTCACGCCCTGCTTGGCAGCCTGCTGGCCGCCAGCCTGGCGCTGCCGGCGCAGGCGGTGCCGACGTTTGACGCGGTGCGCCAGGCCTACGCTTCGTCAGAATCGCTGCTGCTGGACCGCCAGGGCGAGCCGCTGCACCGTCTGCGCACCAACCCGCAACTGCGTCGCGGTGCCTGGATCGCGCTGGCCGATGTGTCACCCGCGCTGCGCAGCGCCATGCTGATCAGCGAGGACAAGCGTTTCTACCAGCACGGCGGCATCGACTGGCGTGCCGTGGGTGCAGCGGCCTGGAGCAACCTCTGGAACGAACGCACACGCGGTGCCTCCACCATCAGCATGCAGCTGGCCGGCCTGATCGATGCCGACGGCCTGCCCGGACGGCGCCGCAGCATCGTGCAGAAAGTCGGCCAGGCCGCCACCGCGCAATGGCTGGATGGCAGCTGGCGCAAGGACGAGATCCTCGAGGCCTATCTGAACCTGGTACCGTTCCGCGGCGAGCTGGTCGGCATCGATGCACTCAGCCGCACCCTGTTCGGCAAGGCCGCGCACGGCCTGGATGAGCGCGAGGCCGCCATCACCGCGGCGCTGGTGCGCGCCCCCAATGCCTCGCCGCAGCAGGTCGGCCAGCGCGCCTGCGGCATCCTGGCGCAGCTGCGTGGCACCGGCACCTCGGAGATGCTGTGCGACAGCCTGGGCCTATACGCTACCGGCGTGCTGCTGCGCCGCCCGTGGGCGCCGAGCGATGGCGCCGCGCCGCATCTGGCGCAGCGGCTGCTGAGCGGCCAGGACGGCGGCAGCACGCTGCGCAGCACCCTGTCCGGCCCGCTGCAGCGCCAGGCCAATGCCCTGCTGCAACGCCAGCTGCACGAGCTGCAGACGCGCAATGTGCGCGATGGTGCCGTGCTGGTGCTGGACAACGCCAGCGGCGACGTGCTGGCCTGGGTCGGCGCCTCGGCCGATACCAGCCGTAGCCCGCAGGTGGACGGCGTGCTGGCGCGGCGCCAGCCCGGCTCCACGCTCAAGCCCTTTCTCTACGGCCAGGCGTTGGCCGAATCGCGCCTGACCGCCGCCTCGCTGCTGGACGATTC
>JAAYCV010000171.1 GCA_012729605.1 Ramlibacter sp.
GCCGGTGCCATCGTGCTGGCGGTGGTGACGCTGGTGCAGAAAATGCGCGGCAAGCAGCCGGCGCACTGAAGCTGATCCGGCGCTGGCCGCCCTCTTCCCCATAAACAGACAGGCCGATCCCGTGATGGGATCGGCCTGTCTTCATGGTCGCTCAACCGCGGTGGTTCAGACGCCCACCGCCTTGCACAATGCCGTCACCGGACCGCTCTGGTTCATGGTGTAGAAGTGCAGCGCCGGGGCTCCGCCCTGCAGCAGCTGGTCGCACAGCTCGGCCACGACTTCATGGCCAAAGGCCTTGATGCTGGCGGTATCGTCGCCAAAGCTCTGCAGGCGCAGGCGGATCCATCGCGGCACTTCGGCGCCGCAGGCATCGGAGAAGCGGATCAGCTGGCTGCTGTTGGTGATCGGCATGATGCCGGGCACGATGGGCGCGCTCACGCCCAGCGTGGCGGCCTCGTCCACCAGGCGGAAATAGGCGTCGGCATTGAAGAAGTATTGGGTGATGACGCCGTTGGCACCGGCGTCGACCTTGCTCTTGAGCGCACGCAGGTCCGCCTCGGGGCTGCGCGCCTGTGGGTGGATCTCGGGATAGCCGGCCACTTCGATGTGGAAGTAATCACCGGTCTCGACGCGGATAAAGCTGACCAGATCGCTGGCGTGGTGGAACTCGCCGCCGAGGCCATGGCCGCTGGGCAGGTCACCGCGCAGCGCCACCAGGCGCTTCACACCCATCTGGCGCAGCGTTTCCAGCTCTTCGCGCACGCTGTCACGCGTGGCGCCGACGCAGGAGAAATGGCAGGCGGCTTCCATGCCTTCCTGCAGGATCTCCTGCACCGTATCGAAGGTGCCCTTCTGTGTCGAGCCGCCGGCACCATAGGTCACCGAGCAGAACTCGGGCTTCAGCGTGTAGAGCTGCTGGCGTGCCACGCGCAGCTTTTCGGCACCTTCGGGCGTCTTGGGCGGGAAAAATTCAAAACTGATGGATGGCGCAGTCATGGCGTCATTCCTTTCAACAAAAGATTCGGGTTCAGGCCTTGCGGCCATGGACAAAAAATTCACGGTTGCCGTCGCCACCGGCGATCGGGCTATCGAGCCAGTGCAGCAGTTCCACGTTCAGTGCGTTGCAGCAATCACGCATGCGCTGCTCCACCTCGGCATACAGGCGCGCATCGCGCACGATGCCGCCCTTGCCGATCTGGGCTGGCTGCAGCTCGAACTGCGGCTTGACCAGCATCAGCAACTGGCCGCCAGGCTTGAGCTGCGGCAGCACGGCCGGCCACACCAGCGTCTGCGAGATAAAGGACAAGTCCCCTACCAGCAAGTCAAAACCATCGTGCTCACCCAGTGCCGCTGCCACGGCAGCGGCATCGCGCGCGTTGAGCTTCTCATGCGCAGTGACGCGGGCATCGGCACGCAGCCGCGGGTGCAGCTGCGCCTGGCCGACATCGATACCGATGACGCTGGCAGCGCCGTGCTGCAGCAGGCAATCGGTAAAGCCGCCCGTGGACTGGCCAACATCGAGACAGCGCAGACCGGTGACATCCAGCCCCACGGCCTGCAAGGCACCTTCCAGCTTGAGGCCGCCGCGCGAGACATAACGCGCCTCGGCCGCGTCCTGCAGCTGCAGTTCGGCGTAGTCAGGCAACTCTTCGCCGTTCTTGCGCACCGCCTGCCAGGCTGCGCCCGGCAAGCGCCATTGCACGCCGGCGGCAATCAGGCGCTGGGCCTGGCTGCGGCTGGCGGCATGGCCGCGCTCGACGAGCAGCTGGTCGGCACGCATCAGGCTTGGCCTTCCTCGTGCAGGTGGTTCGCCAGCCCGATGGCGGCGCTGATGGCGCGGATCGCATGCGGGTTGTTCTTCCAGCAGGAGGAACGCATCATGGCGGCAATCTCGGCCACGATCTCGACCGGATCGGCATCAACCAGCGCGGCCAGTGGCGCGTGGCCAGTGTCTTCCAGCCGCTGGATCACGGCCGGACCGACCCCTTTCAGGGCCAGCAGCTGTTCACGTTCGGCAGCAGAAAACACGGCAACGGGCGACACGGCATGCTCCGGCGATCAGTAGCGGTAGCTGTCGGCCTTGTACGGGCCTTCCTTGGCGACGCCAATGTAGGCGGCCTGGGCATCGGTCAGCTCGGTCAGGTCGGCATTCAGCTTCTTCAGCTGCAGGCGCGCGACCTTCTCGTCCAGGTGCTTGGGCAGCACGTAGACCTTGCCGTTCTCGTAACGGTCAGGGTGGCAGTACAGCTCCATCTGCGCGATGGTCTGGTTGGCAAAGGAGGACGACATCACGTAGCTCGGGTGGCCGGTGGCGCAGCCCAGGTTCACCAGACGACCCTTGGCCAGCAGGATGATGCGCTTGCCATCCGGGAAGATCACGTGGTCGACCTGCGGCTTGATTTCTTCCCACTGGCAGTTCTTTTCCAGCTCGGCAACCTGGATCTCGTTGTCGAAGTGGCCGATATTGCAGACGATGGACTGGTCCTTCATGGCTGCCATGTGCTCGTAGCGGATCACGTCGCGGTTGCCAGTGGTGGTGACGAAGATGTCGGCCTTGTCGGCGGCATATTCCATGGTCACCACACGGTAGCCTTCCATCGCCGCCTGCAGTGCGCAGATCGGATCGATTTCGGTCACCCACACCTGAGCGCTCAGGGCACGCAGCGCCTGGGCACTGCCCTTGCCCACGTCACCGTAGCCGCAAACCACGGCGACCTTGCCGGCAATCATCACGTCGGTGGCACGCTTGATGCCGTCCACCAGCGATTCACGGCAGCCGTACAGGTTGTCGAACTTGCTCTTGGTGACGGAATCGTTCACGTTGATGGCGCGGAACTTCAGCGTGCCCTTGGCGGACATCTCGTTCAGGCGGTGCACGCCGGTAGTGGTTTCCTCGGTCACGCCCTGGATCTCGGCGCTCTTGCGGCTGTACCAGTTCGGGTCTTCTGCCAGCTTGGCCTTGATCGCGGCAAACAGGATGGTTTCTTCCTCGCTGCCCGGGTTGGCCAGCACAGACTGGTCTTTTTCGGCCTGCATGCCCAGGTGCATCAGGATGGTGGCATCACCGCCATCGTCCAGGATCATGTTCGGGCCTTCGCCAGCGGTATTGGCGGCACCAAAGTCGAAGATGCGGTGGGTGTAGTCCCAGTAGTCCTGCAGCGTCTCGCCCTTGATGGCAAACACCGGCGTGCCACCGGCGGCAATCGCGGCGGCCGCATGGTCCTGCGTGGAGAAAATGTTGCAGGAAGCCCAGCGCACCTCGGCACCCAGCGCCTGCAGCGTCTCGATCAGCACGGCGGTCTGGATCGTCATGTGCAGGCTGCCGGCAATGCGGGCGCCCTTGAGCGGCTGGCTGGCCGCGTATTCGTCACGGATCGCCATCAGGCCGGGCATTTCGGTCTCGGCAATGCGGATTTCCTTGCGGCCCCATTCGGCCAGGGAGATGTCGGCGATGGCGCAATCGGCCAGGGCCACGGCGGGTTGTTGTGCGTTCATGTGGTTCGCTCCAAAAGCAAGTTCGGAAAAAACCAGTGACGGGAGGACATAAAAAAGCTCACCGCACCGGATCAGGGGGTGAGCGTCGTTGCAAGATGGTGCCCAAGCCTCACGCCATGCTGTTTGATGGCGCTGCAACGCTCCTTGGGATGTGCCAATTATAGGCGATTCGCCACCATAACGCTATTTGCATTCTCTTACAAGTGCTTCTGCTCAGGGTATTCCCTTGAATGTCTCACGACCCCCACAAGCAGGCAAATTTCTTTGCTGCAGTGCACAGTTAGCGCATATTTGAAGCCTATACTCCCGGCCAGCAACGACGCGATTTATATGTAACCAAGGAGAACCTGATGAGCAGTGAACTCTACCAACGGATGCGCTCGCATCCCAAATTCCAGGAGCTGGTGCAGAAACGCAGCCGCTTCGCCTGGACGCTGGCCGCCATCGTGCTGGTGCTGTTTTACGGTTTCGTGCTGCTGGTGGCATTCCGCCCCGAGGCACTGGGCCAGCCGCTCGCCGAAGGCTCACGCTACACCGTGGGCGTGGTCATCGAGCTGTGCATGTTCATCCTGTTCTGGGTGCTGACGGCGCTGTATGTGCGCCGTGCCAACACCGAATTCGATGCCCTGAACCAGGAAATCATCCGCGACGCCCAGAAAGGAATCAAATAATGCTGCGCCAGCTCTCCGCACGCCTGAGCGTGCTCGCCCTGACGGCCGCCCCTGCCCTGGCGCTGGCCAACAAGCCCGGCCTGACCGGTGAAATCCAGAAACAGCCGACCAACTGGCATGCCATCTTCATGTTCATGCTGTTCGTGGCGATGACCATGTGCATCACCTGGTGGGCATCGCGTCGCAACAAGTCGGCTGCCGATTTCTATACCGCCGGTGGCGGCATTACCGGTTTCCAGAACGGCATGGCGATTGCCGGCGACTACATGTCGGCCGCCACGCTGCTGGGCCTGACCGCCATGCTGTACACCTCCGGCTACGATGGCTACATCTACATGATGGCCTTCTTTGCCGGCTGGCCGATCATCCTGTTCCTGATGGCCGAGCGCCTGCGCAACCTGGGCCGCTTCACCTTCTCGGACATCACCGCCTATCGCCTCGACCAGGGCAAGATCCGCACCATGGCAGCCGTGTCTTCGCTGACCGTGGTCTGCTTCTACCTGATCGCGCAGATGGTCGGTGCCGGCCAGCTGATCAAGCTGCTGTTCGGCCTGGACTACAACATCGCCATCTTTGCCGTCGGCATCCTGATGATGGTGTACGTGACCTTTGGCGGCATGACCGCCACCACCTGGGTGCAGATCATCAAGGCCGGCATGCTGCTGTTCGGCGGCACGCTGGTGATGCTGCTGGCCTTCAGCCAGTTCGGCTTCTCCTATACCGATCTGGTCTCCAGAGCCATGAACGTGCACAAGCTGGGTGACAAGCTGATGTACCCGGGCAGCCTGCTGGCCGATCCGGTCACCGCGATCTCGCTGGGCCTGGGCCTGATGTTCGGTACCGCCGGCCTGCCGCACATCCTGATGCGCTTCTTCACCGTGACCGACGCCAAGGAAGCACGCAAGTCGGTGCTGTACGCCTCCGGCATCGTGGCCTACTTCTTCAACGTGATCTTCATCATGGGCCTGTGCTCCATCATCATCGTCGGTCAGAACCCGTCCTTCTTCGAAGGCGGTGACATCTCCGGCAAGCTGATCGGCGGTGGCAACATGGTCGCCATGCACCTGGCCAAGGCCGTGGGCGGCAACATGCTGCTGGGCTTCATGGCGGCCGTGGCCTTCGCCACCATCCTGGCCGTGGTGGCCGGTCTGGCACTGGCTGGTGCTTCCGCCATCTCGCACGACCTGTACGCCCGCGTGATCATGAAGGGCAAGGCTTCCGAAGCGTCCGAGCTGCGCGTGTCCAAGTTCGCCACTGTCGGCCTGGGTTTCCTGGCCATCATCCTGGGCATCCTGTTCGAGAAGCAGAACGTTGCCTTCATGGTGGGTCTGGCCTTCGGCGTGGCAGCGGCTGCCAACTTCCCGGTGCTGATCCTGTCCATGTACTGGAAGGGCCTGACCACGCGCGGCGCGCTGTGGGGCGGCTACGGCGGCCTGGTGTCTGCGGTGCTGTTCGTGGTGCTGTCCAAGTCGGTCTGGGTGGACGTGCTGGGTAACGCCAGCCCGCTGTTCCCGTACACGCAGCCGGCCCTGTTCGCCATGCCGGTGGCCTTCCTGCTGGCCTACATCTTCTCCAAGACGGACAGCAGCGTCCGTGCCAAGGACGAAATCGCGGCCTTCGAAGACCAGTACGTGCGTGCACAGACCGGTTTCGGTGCCGCGACGGCCTCCAACCACTGATCGTCACGCCTGCCCTGCGGCTCCGGCCGCAGCGGCACAAGTGAACAACAAGGCCCCTGCATGGCAACATGCAGGGGCCTTCTGCTTGCGGGATCAGTCATGCAGATTCAGCCAGCGTCGTCAAACAGGCCCTGCTTGCCCTGCGATGGCGTCACGCCCAGATGGCGGTAGGCCGCCATGGTGGCGATGCGGCCGCGCGGCGTGCGCTGCAGAAAGCCCTGCTGGATCAGGTAGGGCTCGATCACGTCCTCGATGGTGTCGCTTTCCTCGCCGATGCTGGCGGCGATATTGTCCAGCCCGACCGGGCCGCCATCAAAGCGGTGCACCACCGCCTCCAGCAGCTTGCGGTCCATCAGGTCAAAGCCCTGCGGATCGACATCGAGCATGGACAGCGCGCCCTGCGCCATCGCCAGCGTGATGCGGCCATCGCCCTTGACATCGGCATAGTCGCGCACGCGGCGCAGCAGGCGGTTGGCAATGCGCGGCGTACCCCGGCTGCGGCGCGCAATCTCGAAGGCGCCGTCTGCGTCGATCGGCGCGCCGAGCAGGCCGGCACTGCGGCGCACGATGCGCGTCAGTTCTTCCGCGGTGTAGAACTCCAGCCGCGAGACGATGCCGAAGCGGTCACGCAGCGGGTTGGTCAGCATGCCGGCGCGTGTGGTGGCACCGACCAGCGTGAACGGTTGCAGGTCGAGCTTGATCGATCGCGCCGCCGGGCCTTCGCCGATCATGATGTCGATCTGGTAGTCCTCCAACGCCGGATAGAGGATTTCCTCGACCACCGGCGTCAGGCGGTGAATCTCGTCGATGAACAGCACATCATTGGGTTCCAGATTGGTCAGCAGCGCCGCCAGGTCCTTGGGCTTTTCCAGCACCGGGCCGCTGGTCTGGTGCATGCCTACGCCCAGCTCGTGCGCGATGATGTGCGACAGCGTGGTCTTGCCAAGGCCGGGCGGGCCAAACAGCAGCACGTGATCCAGCGCCTCGCCACGCTTGCGCGCCGCGCCGATGAAGATTTCCAGTTGCTCGCGCGCCTTCTCCTGGCCGACGTACTCGTCCAGCAGCTTGGGACGCAGCGCACGCTCCTGCACCTCCTCACCCGGCGTGGTGGGTGCGGCCGACACCATGCGCCGTGCCGGCTGCGGTGCGGGGTTGGAACTCAGGTTGTCAGTCAGTATCGCCATGGCTGCATTATCCGGTCAGACCGCATCGTCTGCTCAAGCCAGCGCCTTCAGCGCCAGCTTGATGCCGTCACTCACGCCAACGTCGGCCGGCAGCTTCTTGACCGCTGCCGTGGCTTCACGCTCGCTGTAGCCCAGTGCGATCAGTGCCTGCAGGATGTCGCTCTGCTGTTCGTTCTGCGCCACGGCGGCACCGGGCACCAGCGGCAGGTCGGCGCCGATCTTTCCCTTGAGCTCCAGCAGCAGGCGTTCGGCGGTCTTCTTGCCGATGCCCGGCACCTTGATCAGGCGCGCGCTTTCCTGTTGCGATACCGCCTGCGCCAGATCCGCCACATTCATGCCGGACAGGATCGACAGCGCGGTACGTGCTCCGACTCCGGTAATGCGCAGCAGCTGGCGAAACGTGCTGCGCTCCTCGACGGTAGCAAAACCGTAAAGCAGCTGGGCATCTTCGCGCACGACGAAGTGCGTCAGCAGCGTCACCGGCTGGCCGACCGCCGGCAGGTGGTAGAAGGTGCTCATCGGCACATCCACCTCGTAGCCGACACCGTGGCAATCCACCAGCACCTGCGGGGGTGTTTTTTCCAGAAGCGTGCCGCTCAGCCTGCCTATCATGGGGTATCCTTCTTTTGCATAACGTGTAAAACTTTTCCCCTGATTATCCGCGTGATCCTTCGACATTCCTTTACCCCGCCCAATAACACCCGGCTGGCCCACCTGTGCGGCCCGCTGGATGAGCATCTGCGCAGCATCGAGCGCGCGCTGGATGTCAAGATCGCGCACCGCCACGAGCAATTCAAGATCGATGGCCACAAGGCCAAGGCCGAACGTGCCATGGAAGTCCTGCAGGCGCTGTACGAGCAGGCGGCGCGCCCGATCACGCCGGCCATGGTGCAGCTGATGCTGGTGGGCGATCCGTCCGACCTGGGCACGCTGGAAGACACGCAGCTGAGCACGCGCCGCACCGACCTGCGCGCGCGCACGGCAACGCAAGGCGTCTACCTGCAGTCCATCGCCGCCAATGACATCACCTTCGGCATCGGCCCGGCCGGTACCGGCAAGACCTATCTGGCCGTCGCCTGCGCGGTGGATGCGCTGGAGCGCGGCAGCGTGCAGCGCATCGTGCTGACGCGCCCGGCGGTCGAGGCCGGCGAGCGCCTCGGCTTCCTGCCCGGCGACATGATCCAGAAGGTCGATCCCTATCTGCGCCCGCTGTACGACGCACTGCACGAACTGATGGGCTATGAGCGCGTGCAGAAGGCCTTCGAGCGCAACGCCCTGGAAGTCGCGCCGCTGGCCTTCATGCGCGGCCGCACCTTGAACAATGCCTTCGTCATCCTGGACGAGGCGCAGAATACCACGCCGGAGCAGATGAAGATGTTCCTGACCCGCATCGGCTTTGGCAGCAAGGCGGTAGTCAACGGCGACATCAGCCAGATCGACCTGCCGCGCGGCCAGACCAGCGGCCTGATCGATGCCGAGCGCGTGCTGCGCCGCGTGCAGGGCATTGCCCATGTGCACTTCACCTCCGCCGACGTGGTGCGCCATCCGCTGGTGGCGCGCATTGTCGATGCCTACGATGCGGCAGGCACCAGCAGCCGCCGTGACCAGGATCCCGCATGAGCCGCGCCCTGCCCCCCTTGAGCCTGTCGCTGCAGTTTGGCGATTTTGACGATGCCGAGCAAAAGCAGCGCCACCGCGCCGTGCTCACGCGCCACCGCGTGCAGCGCAGCCTGCGCCACGCGCTGGAGCAGGACGTGGAACAGGCCGAGATCACGGTGCGCATCGTGGACAGCGCCGAAGGCCAGCAGCTGAACCATGGCTACCGCCAGAAGGACTACGCCACCAATGTGCTGACCTTTGCCTATAGCGAGGCACCCTTCGTTGCCGCCGATCTGGTGCTGTGCGCGCCGGTAGTCGAGCGCGAAGCCGCTGAACTGGGCAAGCCGCTGGCCGAGCACTACACGCACCTGCTGGTGCATGGCGCGCTGCACGCCCAGGGCTGGGACCATGAAACCAGCGACGAGGACGCCGACGCCATGGAGGCGGAGGAAATCCGCATCCTGCACGGCCTGGGCGTGGATAATCCCTACCAGCCGATCCCGGACTGAGGCTGTTCGCCGTCCCTGTCTCTGCGCGACATCAACGCGGCATCAGCGCGGCAATCGCCCCCAGCGCCAGCAGTACGCCCAGCAGGTTGAGCTTGCTCAGGCGTTCGCGGAACACCAGCGCCCCGACCAGCGTGCCGAGCACGATCACGCCCATGTTCATCGCCGAAAACACCAGCGAGGGGTTGCCCGGCAAGCTCTGGTGCGCGCGGATATAGGTGTAGATATTGGCAAAGTTGAGCGCACCCAGCAGCACGCCGGTCAGCAGGTGCGATCCGCCCCAGCGCACGCGCACCAGCAGCAGGTAGAGCAGCATCAGCAGGCCGGCCAGCACGAACACCGCCAGCAGGCCGCCCGAGAACGCCGCGCCGGCGCGCGCCATCTGCTTGAACAGGATATCGATCACGCCATAGCCGAGCAGCACCAGCAGCGGCCACAGCCAGCTGCTGCCATCTGCCGCGTAGTGACTTGAACGGCCTGCCGGCTTCCACAGCAGGCAGATCAGCGCGCCGAATGCCAGCCCCATGCCCAGCAGCTTCTGGCTGGTGAGCGCCTCGCCAAACAGGGCAAACGCTGCCAGCAGCGGAATCACCAGCGACAGGCGCTGCGCCGCATCGGTACGCACGATGCCGGCGGTCTGTACCGAGCGTGCCAGCGCCAGGAAGATGGTCGGCAGCAGCACACCCAGCGCCAGGAAGAACAGGACCGGCTGCCCCGGCGACAACAGCTTGCCCAGATCCGGCCGCAGCAGGCCCAGGCACAGCAACGAGGCCACGATGTAGTTCATGAAAATCGCCTGGCGCACGTCCAGCCCGCGCGCGCGCCCGGCCTTGATCAGCGCGCCGACCGCCACGCTGCAAGTGACGCTGGCCGCCAGAAACATCAAGCCTGTTGTCAGTGCCATCCCGGCCTCCCTGTTCTTTTTCGTTGTCGGCCATTATCGGCACTCCGCGCCATCCGGCCCTTGCGCAAGCACAAAAAAGGCAGATGCGCACCGGGTGCGGCATCTGCCTGTATCAACCAGACCCGCCTTGCGGCAGGCCGGTTTGCGCTGCTTACAGCAGCTTCATCTTCTTCGCGTCTTCGGTCAGCTGGTCGCGGAACTTGGGGTGCGCGATGCTGATCAGCGCCTTGGCACGCTCCTTGGCACTCTTGCCGCGCAGCTGCGCCACGCCGTACTCGGTCACCACGTAGTTGACGTCGTTCTTGCCGGTGGTGACATGGGTACCGGCGGTCAGCGTCGGCACGATGCGGGAGATGGTGTCATCCTTGGCGGTGGACGGCGTGACGATGAAGGCCTTGCCGCCCTTGGAACGGTTGGCGGAACGCACGAAGTCGGTCTGGCCACCGGTACCGGAGTAGGCACGCGCACCCTGCGACTCGGAGCCGCACTGGCCGATGAAGTCGATCTGCATGGTGCCGTTGATGGCGATCAGGTTGTCGTTCTGGCCGGCCAGGTAGGGATCGTTGGTGAGGTCTACTGGATGCATTTCCAGCATCGGGTTGCGGTCCATGAACTGGTACAGCTTCTTGGAGCCCAGTGCAAAGGTGGCCACCATCTTGCCCGGCATGTAGTTCTTGCGGCGGTTGGTCACGCTGCCGGCCTCGACCAGGGTCATGATGCCGTCACCGATCATCTCGGTGTGGATGCCGAGGTCGCGCTTGTCGGTCAGCTGCATCACCACGGCATCGGGAATGGCACCGTAGCCGATCTGCAGCGTATCGCCATCGTTGATCATGTCGGCCACGTACTTGCCGATCGCCTGTTGCACCGGACCGATCTTGGGCAGGCCGACTTCCAGGATCGGGGTGTCGTCCTCGACCAGTGCCGCCACCTGGGAGATGTGGATCTGGTTGTTGCCGAAGGCATACGGCACGTTCGGGTTGACTTCCAGCACCACGGCGCGCGCCTTCCTGATGGCCGCCATGGTGTAGTCCGGGCCCAGGCTCAGGGAGAAGTAGCCGTGCGCGTCCATCGGCGACACCAATGCGAACACCACGTCAGCCGGCATCAGGCCACGGTCGATCAGGTCTGGCATTTCGGAGAAATAGCTCGGGATGAAGTCGCCCCAGCCCTCATCGGTACTGGTGCGCGAGGTAGCGCTCAGGAAGTACGGCTTGGGGCGGACGTGCTGTACGGTTTCGGGATCGAAATAGCCGAACTTGCGCACCGACAGGATCTGGGAAACCTTGACGTCCTGGTAGCTGCGGCGCTGCTCGGACAGTGCGTTCAGCAGTGCGGGCGGCTCGCCAACACCGGTGGGCACCACGATGGTGTCACCGTTCTGCACGACGCCCACGGCATCGGCGGCAGACAGGCGTTTCTCTTGGTACTGCGTCTGGAATGACATTCTGGCTCCTCATATTTCTTGTGTACTGGACAAGTAACCATCCTACTATGCAAATTGCACAGGACTGCCGATCCGCCCAGGCAATGGACCGTGCCATCGCAAAAAAGCCACGCCTGCCCGGAACGGGGCAGACGTGGCTGGCTGCAGGAGCCGTTACCGGCCTCAGGCGAGCTTGTTGGAACGACGCCAGATGCCCATGGCTTCGGCATCCTTGATCAGCTGCTCGCGGAAATCCGGATGGGCGATGTTGATCAGGGCCTCGGCACGCTCCCAGGTGGACTTGCCCTTCATCTGGGCGTAACCGTACTCGGTCACCACGTAATGCACCAGCGAACGCGGGCAAGTCACGATGGATCCGGGCGACAGGGTCGGCACGATGCGCGACGCCAGCGTGCCATCCTTCTGGCGGAAGGTCGAGCTGATGCAGATCAGGCCCTTGCCGCCTTCGGAGTTGAAGGCACCCATGATGAAGTCGAGCTGGCCGCCGGTGCCGGAAATCTGGCGAACGCCGGAAGACTCGCTGGACACCTGCGAGAACAGGTCCACTTCAATGGCGTTGTTGATCGCCATGACCTTGGGGTTGCGGCCAATGACACAGGGGTCGTTGGTGTAATCCACCGGATAGATCGCCGCCGCCGGGTTGTTATCCAGGAAGTCGTACAGCTTCTGCGAGCCCATGGCAAAGGTATAGACCATCTTGCCCTTGTCGATGCCCTTGTTGCGGCCGGTGATGCGGCCGGCTTCGTACATGTCCACATAGGAGTCGGCCAGCATCTCGGTGTGCACGCCCAGATCCTTGAGGTCACTCTGGGCGATCAGTGCACCCACCGTGTTGGGCAGCGCGCCAATCCCGAGCTGGATGGTGGCGCCGTCTTCCAGCAGCTCCATCACATAGTTGGCGATGCTCTTGTCTGCATCGCTGGCCTGGGTTTCAGGCAGCTGCACCAGGGCGGTGTTCGGGCCTTCGATCACCATGTCCACTTGGGAAATATGAATGCCTTCATCGCGTCCGCCGAGGCAACGCGGTACGCTGGTATTCACCTCCACCACGACCTTGCCCGCCTTGCGCAGATAATCCGGCGTCATGGAACAGCTGGTGGAAAAGTTGAAAAAGCCATTCGCATCCATGGGAGCCACCTGGGCAACTGCCACTGCAGGCGCTTCATAGAGGCGCACGGCCTCCGGGCCCTGATGGTAGGCGAATGGAATATAACTGGCCAGGCCTTTTTCGGCGCATTTGCGCGCCAGACCGGAAAAGTGCCAGTCATTCCAGATGAACGATTCCCTGGCCGGATCAGCTTCCACACACTTCAGGGGCTTGACGCGGGTGGTCGTGACCAGAATCACGTCGCGCAACTCGTTCTTGCGCAAGGCCAGTGCTGCATCGAACGCCTCGACGTTCTGCACAAACTCTCCCATGAAAACCTTGTCTCCCGACTTCACCAGCGCAGCAGCTGTTTCGGCCGACACCTTTTTTTTCTGATACAGGCTATTTACGTCCATTCCCATCGTCAACACTCCTTTTTATCCTTGAAAAAATTCTACCATTGTCAACAAGGGTATTCCATGAATCGAGCCAGCCAATGTCCTTTCCGGACCCCGTGCATCGCACTGCCCGTCGAGAAAGGGGTTTTGGCATAATCTCATTCCATGCCATGGCCGCTGCATGCCATGCACTGTTTACAAGGAATTTGCCGTGCCCAACTACCGCTCCAAGACCTCCACCCATGGCCGCAACATGGCCGGTGCCCGCGCCCTGTGGCGCGCCACCGGCATGACCGATGACGACTTCGGCAAGCCGATCATCGCCATTGCCAACTCCTTCACCCAGTTCGTGCCGGGCCACGTGCACCTGCATGACATGGGCCAGCTGGTGGCGCGCGAGATCGAGGCCGCAGGCGGCATCGCCAAGGAGTTCAACACCATCGCGGTAGACGACGGTATCGCCATGGGCCACAGCGGCATGCTGTACAGCCTGCCCAGCCGCGACCTGATCGCCGACAGCGTGGAATACATGGTCAACGCGCACTGCGCCGACGCGCTGGTCTGCATCAGCAACTGCGACAAGATCACCCCCGGCATGCTGATGGCCGCCATGCGCCTGAACATCCCGACCATCTTCGTTTCCGGTGGCCCGATGGAAGCCGGCAAGGTGATCGCGATTGCCAACGGCAACCAGGTCGAGCGCAAGCTGGATCTGATCGACGCCATGATCGAGGCCGGTGACGACAGCGTCTCCGACGAGGCCGTGGCCCAGGTCGAGCGCAGCGCCTGCCCGACCTGCGGCTCCTGTTCCGGCATGTTCACCGCCAACTCCATGAACTGCCTGACCGAGGCCCTTGGCCTGTCGCTGCCCGGCAACGGTTCGCTGCTGGCCACGCACGCGCTGCGCAAGGAACTGTTCCTGGAAGCCGGCCGCACCATCGTGGACCTGGCACGCCGCTACTACGAGCAGGACGATGCCAGCGTGCTACCGCGCAACATCGCCAGCAAGGCAGCGTTCGAGAACGCCATGAGCCTGGACATTGCGATGGGTGGCAGCACCAACACCATCCTGCACCTGCTGGCTGCTGCGACCGAAGCCGGCGTGGACTTCAAGATGGCCGATATCGACCAGCTCAGCCGCAAGGTGCCCTGCCTGTGCAAGGTGGCACCGGCCACACAGCAGTACCACATGGAAGACGTGCACCGCGCCGGTGGCGTGATGGCCATCCTGGGCGAACTGGACCGCGCCGGCCTGCTGCAGACCGATGTCAGCACCGTGCACGCGCCGACGCTGAAGGATGCGCTGCAGCAGTGGGACGTGATGGTGAATGCCGAGGGCAGCCCGGCACACCAGCGCTTCCTGGCCGCTCCGGGCGGCGTGCGCACCACGCAGGCCTTCAGCCAGAGCCGCCTCTACCCGCGCCTGGATACCGACCGCGCCAATGGCTGCATCCGCAGCAAGGAACACGCCTACTCGCTGGAAGGCGGCCTGGCGGTGCTGTTCGGCAACCTGGCCGAGCGCGGCTGCGTGGTCAAGACCGCCGGTGTCGATGAAAGCATCTGGAAGTTCACCGGCCGTGCCCGCGTGTTCGAGAGCCAGGACGAGGCGGTGGAAGCCATCCTGGGTGACCAGGTGGTGGCCGGCGATGTGGTGGTGATCCGCTACGAAGGCCCCAAGGGCGGCCCCGGCATGCAGGAAATGCTCTACCCGACCAGCTACCTGAAATCCAAGCACCTGGGCGCCGCCTGCGCCCTGCTGACCGATGGCCGTTTCTCCGGCGGCACCTCCGGCCTGTCCATCGGCCACGCCTCACCCGAAGCAGCCGAAGGCGGCGCCATCGGCCTGGTGGAAGAAGGTGACACCATCGAGATCGATATCCCGAATCGCAGCATCCACCTGGCGGTATCCGACGCGGTACTGGCCGAGCGCCGCGCCGCCATGAACGCCAAGGGCAAAGGCAAGGCCTGGCGCCCGGTCAAGCGCGAACGCGTGGTGTCGGCCGCGCTGCGCGCCTACGCTGCCATGGCCACCAGCGCCGATACCGGTGCCGTGCGTGACGTGAGCCAGGTCGAGCACTGATCGACCTGCATGCGGCTGCAATATAGATAGCCGCATGACCACTGCCTCGACGGCCCGCCCCTGGCGGGCCGTTGTCATTCCAGCGGCGTGACGTCCATCTGCCGCGTCTGCGCCCATGCTGCCAGGCAGGCATCGCGCTGCGCCAGCGGCACCGCCAGCGTCAGCACGCAGTCCGCCAGCAGCTCCTGCTGCAGCACCTCGGCCTGGTGCTGGCGCGCGATGCGCAAGGCGTCGCTCAGCACCGGATAGCCGCAGTGCAGACGGTACAGCATACGCACCTCCTGCTCATGGATGCTGGCACCCGCCAGCGCATCGGCGGTGACGCTCTTGTAGGCCTGGATCAGGCCCGGCACACCCAGCAGCGTGCCGCCAAAGTAGCGCACCACGACCACCAGCACCTGCGTCAGACCGGCGGAATCGATCTGGCCCAGGATCGGCCGGCCGGCGCTGCCGGAAGGCTCGCCATCGTCATTGGCGCGGTAGCGTGCGCCATCGGCACCCAGCCGCCAGGCGTAGCACCAGTGCACCGCCTTCGGATGGTCGGCGCGCAGCTGATCCAGCAGCGGCCTGATGTCGGCCTCGGACTGGATCGGCCAGCCATAGGCCAGGAAGCGGCTGCCCTTGTCCTTGAATTCGGCCTGTGCCGGCGCTGCCAGCGTGCGGTAGGAAGTGATCTCTGCCATGGGCTGATTATCGGCGCTGCGGGCGGACACAAAAAAACCGGAGCGGCTTGCGCCAGCTCCGGTTGCAGCGATTACTGGGCAGTCAGCTTATTGGCCGTTCTGCTTTTTGACCGGCATGCCGTGCTCGTCTGCCGCCTCGATCGATGCGGTGTCGTCAGCCAGCATGCTCAGGCCGCCCTTCTTGCGCTGGGCCGCGTTCGGGCGCTCGATCAGCCAGTACAGCACCAGGCCGATCACCACCGCGTACACAGTCGCCTTGGCATCGGGCATGGCCAGGGTCACGGCCACGATGCCGGCGACGCCACGCTCGGCCGAGTTCTTCAGCTCTTCCATGCCCACCATGATGCAGATATAGGCCGTCAGCACCAGCGTCAGCGACAGTGCAATCGGCAGCACCGGCTTGAACACGCTCACCAGCGGCAACATGAACACGGCGATCAGGCCGGTGATCCAGAAGGTACCACCACCGGAATAGATCGAGTCCATGGACTTGCGACCCAGCGCATAGCGCTCAGCCAGCGTGGCATGCGCCGCCGTCCACAGCGGACCGGCCAGACCGGGCCAGGGTGCCAGCAGGGCATGCAGGCCATTGCGCAGCGCTGTCACCAGGTGGACACGCGTCACGTTCAGCTCGATCACCTCGTCCGTGCGCTGGTGATCCGCGCGCTTGCACAGGGCAAAGCCGACCAGGATGTCACCAAAGGCGATCACGTAGGCGATGATGGCAGTCGGAATCGCCAGCAGGAACATGTCGGCGCTCGGCATGCCGATGTCGCTGTTGAACACCAGGAAGTTCATCAGCAGACCAAAGTCGGGCTGGGTAATGCCCCACTCGATCTCGGGCAGCGGGTACTCGCCCACGATCCAGCCGATGATCATGGCGATGAACATGCCGGGGATCATGCCGAAGTTGGAGATCATCTTGGCAAAGCGGTTGTTCTCGACAATGTGCTTGAACGACAGCGAGAACAGGATGTAGGCCGACACGATACAGCCGATCAGCAGCGAGATCGGCGTAGCGTCGATACGGCCGCCCACTTTCAGCTCACCCATCATGGCTGCAATACCGGCACCGATGATGATGCCGGCCTTGAGCGAGTTCGGGATCAGCTTGACCAGCTTGTCGCCCAAGCCGGTCAGTCCCAGGAACAGGAAGATGATGAATACTTCCAGCTGCAGCGCGAACATGGCGCGCACCGCCTCCGGTCCGGGCTCAAAGTTCTGCAGGTACAGCAGCACCACCGGAATCGCCGGAGTGATCCAGCCAGGTACCAGCGGCACGCCCATCAGGGCCGGCAGCAGGTAGCCGATACCGGCGATGACACAGCCGGCCAGGGCGGCTTCATACGGCATGCCCAGGTACTTGGTCAGCAGCGGGATCATGCCCAGGCTGACGACGAACATGAACAGGCCCTGCACCATTTCCGGGAATTCCCAGCGGTAGTGGATGAAGGGGAGTCGGATCTTGAAAGGGCCGGCTTTCCAGAAGGGATGCTCGGCACCATATGCGCGTTCAATGGCCATAAAGGTGTCCAATTGTTGTTGGTGTGACAAAGTACGGTTTTATACCGACAGTTGACGTCAGCGTCACGCAGGGTTTACCCTAGTGCGACTTTGTCATATGACAGCAACAGACATGAAAAACGCGGCCAGGGCCGCGCTGTTCGTGAGGCCTTTTGACCACGATGTCAATGCATCTCGAGCCAGATCGTCACCGGGCCATCGTTGACCAGTGCCACCTGCATGTCGGCACCGAAGATGCCGGTAGCCACCTGCGCATGCAGGGCTCTGGCACGTTGCACGCTGTAGTCGAACAGCGCCTGCCCCTGCGCAGCAGGCGCGGCAGCGGTAAAACTGGGCCGGTTGCCGCCGCTACAATCGGCGGCCAGCGTGAACTGGCTTACCAGCAACAGGCCGCCCTGCACATCCTGCACGCTGCGGTTCATCTTGCCGGCCTCGTCGGCAAAGATGCGCAGCTTGAGGATCTTGGCCAGCAACCGGTCTGCCACCGCCTCATCGTCCTGCGGTTCGGCACACAGCAGCACCAGCAGGCCACGGCCGATCTCGCCGGTGACTTGCCCCTCCACCGTGACGCTGGCCTGGCTCACGCGCTGCAGCAGGGCTTTCATGCGCCAGCGGCTCCGGGCTGGCGCGCCTGCACCGCCTCGCGCAGCAGCGGCAGGCTTTCCAGACCCCAGAACAGCTCGGCGGCGCCGCCCTCCTCTTCCGGCATCAGCACCAGCGTGGGCACGCCCCAGACGCCATGCGACAAGGCCTCCTCGCCGTTGGCGATCAGCTGCGCCTTGACTTCCGGGCTGGCCGGATCGCGTACCTCGGGCAGCAACCCGGTCAGCTGCTGCCAGGCCTGCTGTTGCAGCGCGGCATCATCCGCCACTGCACCAGCGCGCCAGATGCTATCGAACAGCGCGCCGCAGACCTGACGACCGGGCTCGCCTTGCGGGCTGGCGGCGAGCGCCATGCGCAGCCAGGGAAACGGTGCAAACGGGTGCTGCACCGGCCAGTCAAACGGCAGCCCCGCCTGCTCTGCCAGCCAGCGCGTGTGCTGGCGCGACCAGGCCATGCGCTGCGGCATGTCGACCGGCGCCGGCGTGCCATGCGCCTTCAGCAGGCCACCCAGCAGCACCGGGCGATAGCGCACCTGGTAGGCCAGGCCATCGAGTGCCTTGGGCAGCTGATGGAAAGCCAGGCAGGCATAGGGCGAGACGAAATCGAAATAGAAGTGGATGACGGGCAGCATGGTCGGGTCTCCGTGAATGATCAGGATTGGCCGCGCTGCAGCAGCAGCTGCCAGAGCGCACGGCGCTCCTCGTCATCGTACAGCGACCAGGCCTGGATTTCATCGAGCGTGCGACGGCAGCCGCGGCACAGGCCGCTGCGCTCGTCGATCTGGCAGATATTGATACAGGGAGATGCCACCGGCGTACTGGCGATGGCGCAGGCGCCGCGTTGCGCGAAGGCCGCAGCCTCGGCTGCAGCGCCGGAAGAAGAACGGGGGGAAGAGGACATGGCGGGATTGTGCCGCACAAGCCCCCGTTCCGCTGGCGTCAGGCCTTGGCAGCCGACTCCGCCAGCATGGCGCGGCGGTTCAGGATGGCACGCGCCACGCGCGAGCTGTTGGGGCGCTCCAGGTAGTTGCTGATCATCTCGCCGGCGTCGATCAGGGCATCCAGGTCGATGCCGGTTTCGATGCCCATGCCGTGCAGCATGTAGACCACGTCTTCGGTGGCCACGTTGCCGGTGGCACCGCGCGCGTACGGGCAGCCACCCAGGCCGGCCACGGAGGTGTCGAACTGCCAGATGCCCATCTGCAGCGCGGCCAGCGTGTTGGCCAGCGCCTGGCCATAGGTGTCGTGGAAGTGGCCGCTGACATCGTCGATGTCATAGTACTGCAGCGCGGCATCGATGGCGCGCTGCACGCGGATCGGGGTACCGACGCCGATGGTATCGGCCACGCCCACGTGCTGCACGCCAATATCCTTCATCAGGCGCGCCAGGTAGGCGACGCGCTCGGGAGCAATATCGCCCTCGTAGGGGCAGCCCACGGTGCAGGACATGGCGCCGCGCACCTTGATGCCGGCCGCCAGGGCGGCTTCGACCACCGGGGCAAAGCGCTCGATGCTCTCGCCGATCGAGCAGTTGATATTGCGCTGGCTGAAGGCCTCGCTGGCGGCACCAAACACCACGATTTCATCGGGCTTGCCGACCAGCGCCGCTTCCAGGCCCTTCATGTTGGGCACCAGCACCGAATAGCAGACGCCAGGACGGCGCGTGATGGCGTTCATCACCGCCTCGTTGTCGGCCATTTGCGGCACCCACTTGGGCGAGACGTAGCTGGTGGTTTCCAGCTTGCGCACGCCGGCATCGACCAGACGGCGGATCAGTTCGCTCTTGATCGCGGTCGGAACCTGGGTTTTTTCATTCTGCAGGCCGTCACGCGGCCCCACGTCCACAATCAGTACCTGGGAGGGGTAATCGAACGCCATGTCTGTCTGCTCCTGCTATCAGCTGCCTGCCGGCAAATGGGACTGTCCTGCATGCCGGATGCGTCAGATTGACAGCAATCTGCTGGCTACGCTACAAGACAAACCCGGGGATTTTCCGTTATACTTTCGCTCTTTCGGGCTCTTAGCTCAGTTGGTAGAGCAGCGGACTCTTAATCCGTTGGTCGTAGGTTCGAATCCTACAGGGCCCACCAAAATCACCGAAAAGCCTGCAAACATCAGCTGTTTGCAGGCTTTTTTCTTGCTTACGCCGTCTTCAGCGTCAGCAGCTCGTCGCCGTCCTGCACCTGGTCACCCGGTGCAAACATCAGCTCGACCACTTCGCCATCGGCCGGCGCCGCAATCGTGTGCTCCATCTTCATGGCTTCCATCACCGCCAGCGGCTGGCCCTTGGTCACCTTGTCGCCGGCCTTGACGGCAAACGACACCACCTTGCCCGGCATGGGCGCGGTCAGACGGCCGCCTTCGCTGCTTTCGCCGGAGTGGAACAGTGCATCGACCATGGTGATGCTGCTGGCACCGCGCTGGCTGAACACGTTCAGCTCCTCGCCGTCCAGCCAGGCCTGCAGCGTCTGGCGGTCATCGCCATAGCGCACATCCATGCGGCCGTCATCACGTTCTTCCACGATCAGCGGACCTTCAGTCAGCACCTCGGGGTGCAGCGTGCCGTCCGGCTTGGCGATCACGATGTAGTACGTGCCATCGTGCTCGTAGCGCAGGTCGGCCTGCAGCGGCTCGCCCTTGTACATCAGTTCGAAATGGCGGCTGAAGCTGCCATAACCACGCCAGCCGTCGCGGCGGCTGAACGGATCCTTGCCCTGCAGCAGCTTGTTCTCGCTGAAGATGCGGTGGCCAATGGCAGCCGCCACGGTCATCGGCATGCCCAGCTTGTCCTGGCCGAACAGCGCATCGGCTTCACGCGGGATCAGCGCGGTGTCCAGCTTGGCCTGGCTGAAGGAATCGGTTGCCAGGATCTGGCGCAGGAACTGCACGTTGGTGGTCAGGCCGACGATGCGCATGTGGGCCAGCGCACCATCCAGACGCGCCAGCGCCTGCTCGCGGTCCTCGCCCCAGACGATCAGCTTGGCGATCATGGAGTCGTAGAACGGGCTGATGGCATCGCCTTCACGCACGCCGGAGTCGACACGGGCATCGGCGCGCTGGAAGTCCACGCTCCAGTCGGGCGTGCGGTAGACCTTGAGCGTGCCGGTGACCGGCAGGAAGTTGTTCTCCGGGTTCTCGGCGTTGATGCGCGCCTCGATCGCGTGGCCGCGCATTTCCAGCTCGTGCTGCTGCCTGGGCAGCGGCTCGCCGCTGGCGACGCGCAGCTGCCACTCGACCAGGTCCTGGCCGGTGATCGCTTCAGTCACCGGATGCTCCACCTGCAGGCGGGTGTTCATTTCCATGAAGTAGAACTTCATCTCTTCCGGCTTGTCATAGCCACCCGGCTGCTCGACGATGAATTCCACCGTACCGGCGCCGACGTAGTTGACGGCGCGGGCCGCGGCCACGGCGGCCTCGCCCATCTGCTGGCGCAGCTCGGGTGTCATGCCGGGAGCGGGCGCCTCTTCCAGCACCTTCTGGTGGCGGCGCTGCACCGAGCAGTCACGCTCGAACAGGTAGACGTAGTTGCCATGCGTGTCGCCAAACACCTGGATCTCGATGTGGCGCGGACGCAGCACGTATTTCTCGACCAGCACGGCGTCATCACCAAAGCTGTTGATCGCTTCGCGCTTGCAGGATTCGAGCGCGGAGGCGAAGTCTTCGGACTTCTCGACCAGGCGCATGCCCTTGCCACCGCCGCCGGCGCTGGCCTTGATCAGCACCGGGTAGCCAATGCGATCGGCCTCGCGGTGCAGCATCTCGGGATCCTGGTCGGCACCGTGGTAGCCCGGCACCAGCGGGACGCCGGCCTCTTCCATCAGGCGCTTGGATTCTGCCTTCAGGCCCATCGCCTGGATGGCGCTGGCCGGCGGGCCGATGAAGACCAGGCCGGCATCGGCACAGGCCTGGGCAAATTCGTCGTTCTCGCTCAGGAAGCCATAGCCGGGGTGGATCGCCTCGGCACCGCGCGACTTGGCGGCGTCGATGATGCGCTGCCACTGCAGGTAGCTGTCCTTGGGCGCACTGCCACCGACGTGCACGGCCTCGTTGCACAGCTGCACGTGCTTGGCGCGGGCATCGGCATCGGAATACACGGCCACGGTCTGCACGCCCATGCGACGTGCGGTAGAAGCCACGCGGCAGGCGATTTCGCCACGGTTGGCAATCAGGATTTTCTTGAACATGGTCTTGTCTCCTTGGTTTTCAGAAGGGCCTTACAGCACCTGGATATCGGGGTCCTGCGCGCCAAACCAGCTCTTGAGGCGGCGTATGGCGCGGCGCAGGTAACGGATGAGTAAAAAAGTGACCAGCAGCATCAGCACGACGGCAATCGCCAGCACCACGGCAAACAGCAGCGGATAGGCGGTTGCCAGCCAGACAATGCCGATCACCAGCCCGTCCTCGGCAAAGCTCGCCGCCACGTTGCTGAACGGTTCGGGCGAGGTATTGATGGCAGCGCGCGTAGTAGTCTTGGCCGCCTGGCTGGTCGCCGCCAGCGTGCCGCCCAGAATCGTGGCCACCAGCGTCATGGTGCCGCCATCGGCGCCAAACACGCTGCCCGCCAGCGCCGCACCCGCAGGAATGCGGATCACGCTGTTGGCCAGATCCCAGATGCTGTCCAACCCCGGGATCTTGTCGGCAAAGAATTCCATGAACAGCATGAAGCCGCTCGCGATCAGCACCAGCGGGCTTTGCAGCAGCTGCATGCTGTCCGGCAAGGGCACCCAGCCCACCAGCCCCAGCATGCCGGTGAGAAACACCACCGCATACAGCCGGAAGCCACTGGCCCAGCCCAGCGCACCAGCCAGCGCCAGCATGCCGGTCAGGTCCATGGTGCCCAGCGCCCGCCCGGCGACCGCTCCGGCCGAGTGGCCGGCATCGCCCAGCACCGCGCTGGTCTGCTGCAGAAAGGGTAACCATTGCTGGAACCATTGCGTCAAGGTCTCGATCATTCCATTCTCCTGGCATTGCGTCAGCACCCATGGTACGACTGCATGGCAGGATTGCCATCAGCGCACATGCCGGGAAAACGGTACTTTGTCATGCTCAGGCGTCCAGCCAGGACGGCTTGCGCTTCTGCAGGAAGCTCTGCACGCCTTCGCGGCCTTCATCGCTGGCACGGATGTCGGCAATGCCAGCCACGGTCGATGCGATCAGCTCGGCATCGATCTCGCGCTCGGCCACGTCCTGCACCAGGCGCTTGCAGGCCTTGACCGCAGCCGGGCTGGCACTGACCAGCGCCTTGGCGATCTCGGCGACCTTGGCTTCGAGCTGGTCAGCCGGCACCACGGCATGGACAAATCCGATGCGATGCGCCTCGGCCGCATCGAAACGCTCGGCGGTCAGGAACCAGCGGTGCGAGGCGCGCGCACCCATGGCACGGATCACGTAGGGGCTGATGGTGGCCGGGATCAGGCCGAGCTTGACTTCGCTCAGGCAGTAGAAGGCGGTATCGACGCTGATGGCCATGTCGCAAGCGGCCACCAGGCCCATGCCACCGGCATAGACATCGCCCTGCACCTGCGCGATCACCGGCTTGGAGCAGGCATAGATCACGCGCAGCATCTCGGCCAGCTTGCCGGCGTCCTGCAAGTTTTCGTCACGCGTGTAGTCGGCCATGCGGCGCATCCAGTTCAGGTCGGCGCCGGCGCAGAAGGCCGGGCCTTGCGCTGCCAGCACCACCACGCGCACATCGCTGCGCTGGTCCAGATCGGTGAAGGCCTGCGTCAGTTCGGCGATGACCTCGTCATTGAAGGCATTGCGCACGTCGGGGCGCGACAGCGTCAGGGTGGCGATATGGCCGTCAACAGCCAGGGTGAGAGCAGACATGGAGTCTCCGGGATGATCAGGGCCGACCGGCGGCGGGCAAGCGGTTCAGGAACCGGTTGACCTGCGGCTGCCAGACCGACGGGAAATGGGTGAACAGGGTGTGGCCATCCTGGCCCACGGCACGCGTCTGCACGAATTCGCCCACGCCACCGATGCGGGTGTAGGCGGCGAACCACTGGCGCGGCACCTCCTGGCCCAGGTAGCGGTCATTGGGCGCATACAGCCACAGCGTGGGCATGCGGTTGTGCAGTCCCTGCTGGCGCAGCTGCTGTGCCAGCGGGAAGGTGGAACAGGGCTGGCCCGGTCGTGCTACCGGATCGGCACCGGCACCGCCGGAGAAATTGATCACGGCGGCCACGCCCTTGGGACGCATGGCGGCGGCTTCGAGCGAGGCGATTGCACCGTAGGAATGGCCGACCAGCAGCGTGCCGTCTCGACGCACCTGCGGCTGCTGCTGCACGGCATCGACCACGGCCAGGATCTGCGTGGCGGCGGCGCGGAAGCCCGGGCCGTATTCACGCCGATTACAGTTGCCGGAGGCCTCGACATCCGTGCCACCCGTCACGCCGTAGCCAATGCGCGTGGGCACCGCCACCACATAGCCTTTCTGCGCCAAATAGCGCGCAGCAGCGCCGTAATGGGCTCGCCCCATGCCGGTCTGCCCAGCACGCGTGGCCGGACGGCCATGGCTGATCACGGCCAGCGGCAAGGCGCCGCGCCGGGCATCGTCACGGAACACGGTGACCTGCAGCGCCCGCTGCACCACCTGGCCGGCACGATCCGTCACCTGCACCGGCACCTGGGTGCGGGTTTCGACCACGCGCGCCTGTGCCGCCGATGCCAGCAGCAGCGCGCACAGGGCGAGGAGCAGGTGACGACGCAGCACGATCGCTCTCCGTCCTTACATGCGGAAGATACCGAACTTCGGCTCTTCGATCGGGGCGTTGTAGGCGGCAGACAGGCCCAGCGCCAGCATGCGGCGCGTATCGGCCGGATCGATGATGCCGTCGTCCCACAGGCGCGCGCTGGCGTAGTAGGGGTGGCCCTGGTCTTCGTACTGCTGGCGAATCGGAGCCTTGAAGGCCTCCTCTTCCTCGGCGCTCCACTGGCCGCCCTTGGATTCGATACCGTCACGGCGCACCGTGGCCAGTACGCTGGCAGCCTGCTCGCCGCCCATCACGGAGATGCGGGCGTTAGGCCACATCCACAGGAAGCGCGGGCTATAGGCGCGGCCGCACATGCCGTAGTTGCCGGCACCAAAGGAGCCGCCGATCACCACGGTGAACTTCGGCACGTTGGCGGTGGCCACGGCCGTCACCATCTTGGCGCCGTGGCGCGCAATGCCCTCGTTCTCGTACTTGCGGCCGACCATGAAGCCGGTGATGTTCTGCAGGAACACCAGCGGGATCTTGCGGTGGCAGCACAGCTCAATGAAGTGCGCGCCCTTCTGTGCGCTCTCGCCGAACAGGATGCCGTTGTTGGCAATGATGCCGACCTTCATGCCCTCGATGCGGGCAAAGCCGCACACCAGCGTGGTGCCGAAACGCGCCTTGAATTCGTCCAGCTCGGAATCGTCCACGATGCGGGCGATGATCTCGCGCACGTCAAACGGCTTGCGCGTGTCGGTCGGGATGATGCCGTACAGCTCCTTCGCGTCGTAGCGCGGCGGTTTCGGCTCGGCGTACTGCGGCAGTGCGGCCTTCTGGTGGTTCAGGTTGTCAACAATGCTGCGCGCCAGCGCCAGCGCATGGGTATCGTTCTGCGCCAGATGGTCGGCCACGCCGGACAGGCGCGTGTGCACATCGCCACCGCCCAGGTCTTCGGCAGTCACCACTTCACCGGTTGCGGCCTTCACCAGCGGCGGGCCACCCAGGAAAATCGTGCCCTGGTTCTTCACGATGATGGTCTCGTCGCTCATCGCCGGTACGTAGGCACCGCCAGCGGTACAGGAACCCATCACCACGGCGATCTGGGCGATGCCCAGCGCACTCAGGTTGGCCTGGTTGAAGAAGATGCGACCAAAGTGGTCGCGGTCCGGGAACACCTCGTCCTGGTTCGGCAGGTTGGCGCCGCCGCTGTCCACCAGATAGATACAGGGCAGATGGTTCTGCTGGGCGATCTCCTGGGCGCGCAGGTGCTTTTTCACCGTCATCGGGTAGTAGGTGCCGCCCTTCACGGTGGCGTCGTTACAGACGATCATGCAGTCCACGCCGGAGACGCGACCAATGCCACAGATCACGCCAGCGCCGGGAGCGGAATCGCTGCCGTCCCGGTCCGGGTACATGCGGAAAGCGGCCATCGGCGCGATTTCCAGGAAAGGCGTGCCCGGATCGAGCAGCATTTCCACGCGCTGGCGCGGCAGCAGCTTGCCGCGCGCCACGTGCTTGTCGCGGGCGGCCTCGGGACCACCCAGGGCAATCTGCTCGACGCGGGCGCGCAGGTCATCGACCACGCTCTGCATGGCAGCCGCATTGGCCTGGAAATCCGCCGAACGGGCATTGAGTTTGGAAACAATCACTGGCATCGAAATTCTCCTGGGGCTTAGGCCGTCTTCTGCTCATTCAGGTTGAGCTCTTCCTTCATCAGTTCACGGATCTTGAACTTCTGGATCTTGCCGGTCACCGTCATCGGGAACTCGTCCACGAAACGCATGTACTTCGGCACCTTGTAGTGCGCAATCTGGCCCTTGCAGAACTCGCGGATCTGGTCCTCGTCGAGCTGCTGGCCGGGCTTGGCGATGATCCAGGCGCACAGTTCCTCGCCAAAACGCTCGTCGGGCACGCCCACCACCTGCACGTCCTGCACCTTGGGATGGCGGTAGAGGAATTCCTCGATCTCGCGCGGGTAGACGTTTTCGCCACCGCGGATCACCATGTCCTTGATGCGGCCGACGATCTTGACGTAGCCTTCCTCGTCCATCGTGGCCAGGTCACCGGTGTGCATCCAGCCGTCGGCGTCGATTGCCTCTTCGGTCTTGGCCGGATCGTTCCAGTAGCCGTGCATGACGGAATAGCCCTTGGTGCAGAACTCGCCGGTTTCGCCACAGGGCACCGTCTCGCCGGTTTCCGGGTTGACGATCTTGATCTCCAGGTGCGGCTGCACCTGGCCCACGGTAGAGACGCGGCGCTCCAACGGCGTGTCCATGCCGCTCTGGCAGCTCACCGGGCTGGTTTCGGTCATGCCGTAGGCAATCGTCACCTGCGACATGTGCATCTCGCCGACCACGCGCTTCATCACCTCGATCGGGCACGGCGAGCCGGCCATGATGCCGGTACGCAGCGAGGACAGATCGAACTCCTTGAAACGCGGGTGGTCCAGTTCGGCGATGAACATGGTCGGCACGCCCTGCAGTGCGGTACAGCGCTCTTCGGCCACGGTTTCCAGCACCAGCAGCGGGTCAAACGCATCGTTCGGGTAGATCACGCAGGCGCCATGCGTCAGGCAGGCCAGGTTGCTCATCACCATGCCAAAGCAGTGGTACAGCGGCACCGGGCAACACAGGCGGTCCTGGTCGGTCAGGCCGATGCACTCGCCCACCAGATAACCGTTGTTGAGGATGTTGCGGTGCGTCAGCGTGGCACCCTTGGGGAAGCCGGTGGTACCGCTGGTGAACTGGATGTTGATCGGGTCGGTGTTGGCCAGCGTCTTCTGCATGGCTTCCACCTCGGCATCGTCCACATCGCCGCGCTCGATCCAGTCGCTGAAGCGGCGCATGCCCGGAATCTCTTCGCCCTGGCCGGCTTCGTCAATCCAAATGATGCCGCGCAGGTGCGGCAGCTTGGACAGCGCCAGCATGCCCGGATGGCAGTTCGGCAGCTCGGGCGCCAGCTCCTGCAGCATGCCGATGTAGTTGCTGGTCTTGAAGCTCGGCATCGTGATCAGGGCCTTGCACGCGACCTTGTTCAGTGCGTACTCGACCTCGGCCGTGCGGTAGGCCGGGTTGATGTTGACCAGGATGATGCCGACCTTGGCCGTAGCCACCTGGGTGATCAGCCATTCGGCATTGTTGTGCGACCACAGGCCGACGCGATCGCCCTTGGTCAGGCCGCTGCGCAGCATGGCGCTGGCCAGCTGGGTGGCCTTCTGCTGCAGTTCGCGGTAGGTCAGGCGGATGCCCTGGTGGCGGCTGACCAGTGCCTCGTGATCCGGGTAACGTTTGGCAATCGCATCAAAGTGGTCGCCAATCGTGGTTTCCAGCAGGGCTGGCGTGGTCGCGCCACGGTCGATACTGCTGGTCAGCAGTGCAGAGCGGGTTGGCACGGCAGTGGGCTGCGTGTCGGCGGTCATGGCTGGTCTCCTCGGTGGTGGTGTGTTCAGTAGCCTACCTGTACGCGTGATCTTGATGTCACGTTTACGTAAACGTCAATTCAAGATTCTAGCCAGCCACCCCGGGATTGGCGACCCCCGAATCGCAGGATTCAGGGTAAGCCCCAATACGAAATCAGTGCAGCCAGTCGCTGATCTGCGACAACTCCGAGACCACGGCAAAAGCACCCGCCTGCAACAGGGCTTCAGCCGTTACCACCGGGTTGTGCGGACAGGCATAGCCTACCACCCGCGCCCCGGCCGCGGCACCGGCTCTAACCCCAGTCACGCTGTCCTCGATCACCAGACACTCCCCTCCCGGCACCTGCAGCTGCTGCATGGCTGCCAGATAGATATCAGGGTACGGCTTGCTGCGCGCAAACTCGTGGCCGCTGAAGATGCAGTCGGCGCGGAACCAGTCGGTCAGGCCGGTCAAGGCCAGTTGCAGCTTGATCTTGTTGCGGTCGGCGCCAGAGACGCAGGCGATCTGGCCTTGTGTGTGGGCGTGCGCCAGCCGCACCAGCTCGGGCGCGCCCGCCACCGGCTGCAGCTGCGCGCACAAGGCCACATCGCGCGCGGCCCAGAAGCCGTGCAGCCACTCGGTAGTGAAAGGCTGGCCGGTTTCGCGCTCGATGCGCGCCGCCTCGTCGCGCGTGGCCTTGCCGACGAAAATTTGCATGCATTCCTGCAGCGTCAGCTTCCAGCCGCGCTCTTCGAGCAGATCCCGCAGCACGCCCATGGTCAGCGGCTCGCTGTCCACCAGCACGCCATCGCAATCGAACAGCACGGCGGCGAAGCGCTGCGTCACAGCTGCTCTCCGTCCACGTAGATCCAACGTGACATTTCGCCGTCTTCCAGCCGGACAAAGCGGCTGCGTTCGTGCATGCGCTCGGCGCGGCCGTTGACGCGCCAGCGCGCGACGAATTCGACTTCAGCGTGTTCGGCATCGATCAGCTGGTGGTCCTTGACCTCCAGCCCCAGCCATTGCACGCCCTGCTCCGGCTCCAGCATGTCCGGGCGCTTGTCGCGCTGCCAGGTGGCCAGCAGGTAGGCGGTGCGGCCCTGCACAAAGGCGGTATAGCGCGATCGCATCAGGCTTTCGGCATCAGGCGCCGGCAGGTCCATGAAGTTCTCGATATAGCGGCCACAGCATTCACCGCCCGTCAGGGGCTGCTGTTTCGGGGACAGGCGGCCGCAGGGGCACGAGGCCTGCAGCCAGTCGGTATTCTTGCGTTTGCTCACGGGGTAATCGCTCAGGAAATCAGGTTGCGGAATAGGCTTATTTTGCCAGCCGGGGCGCATCGATATGGAATACGCAGCGTCCCCGGAAGCTGGCCGGCGGCTGCCAGCGCTTGCCGCCCTGTACCCGCACCTGCTCGATGCCGAAACGGCGCATCATGTCCAGGCTGTAGCTCCAGCCGATGCAATCACGGTAGCGGGCAAACTCCGGTCGCTGGCCCCAGGTGGTGCTGGCCTGATCGACGCCAATGCGCTGGAAGAAGGCACGCTCCAGCGGCGCCACGCGCTGCACATAGTTTTGGTACTGCTGGCGCGCCTCGGGCGGGATGCTGTCAGCCATGTCCTGCAGCACGCCGCCATGCCAGCCCAGCAGGCTGTGGCGCTGCAGCAGCTTGCGCTGGCCGGCCGGAAACACGTAGTTGGCACAGGAGGAGAGACAAACATCGCGCACCTCCACATCCATGCCATGTTGCGCCAGCACATCGCCCAGTGCCATGCCCAGCTCCACATCGCCACCACGCGAACTGATCGACAGCACATGCGCGCCACGCCCGGCATGGAAGCGCACATGCTGTATCGCATCGGCATCCATATAGCCATCGTAATGGACGGTATCGCCCATGCGCCAGACCGTGGCGGTGGCCTCCTGCTGTGCCTGGGCCGGCCATGCGGACAGGCCCAGCAGGGTCGTCAGCACGCAAGCGGTGACACGGACCAGGCCGCTGTCACGGCCTTGCAAGAGTGAGGGAAGATGATAGCCAAGCATGCCTGCATCTTAGCGGCACGGGCGCTGCGCGCTACGGTTGCAATTCCCTGTTTCTGCTTACACCTTGCCGCTTGAAGCTGCCCAAAATAGCAGCATCTGTACATCATTACCACAGCAGTCAGAGGATCGCCTCATGGATCAGAACCAACAACCTATCACTCCCGCCTCGCAGCCCGAGCAGGACGACGTGCAAGCCCTGCGTGACCGCGTGCGCCAGCTGGAAGAAGAACTGGCCCGCAAGCAGGCCCAGGCCGATGCCCGCCCCCACGCCGAGGTACCACCGCAGCAGACCCAGCAGGAACAGCACGCCTTTGTGCGCGACATGGTGGCCCGCATGAACGATGTGGATCGCACTGCCCTGCACGACTGGGCCGCGCGCCTGCTGCAACTGCGCCAGTCTGGCGACACCCTGTTGAACAAGGCCAGTCAGGCCCTGAGCGCCACCCTGAACAACAAGGCCGCCCTGCCCAGCATCAAGCTGCTGGCGCGTGAAGCCAAGCGCCGCGCCTGGGACCAGCAAGGCACCGGCGGCCGCGTGGCAGTGGGTGCCGGCCTGATCGCCGCGCTGATGATGGGACCAGGTGCGATCCTGGTCGCTACCGCCGGTGTGGCAGCAGGCTTTCCGCTGTGGACCGTGTTTGGCAATGGCGGGACGCTGCTGCAGGTAGTGGTTGATGCCACCAGCGGGCCTGCGGGCTCGACTGCGCCGGTGCAGCAGGTGCCGGTGACGGTGGTGGATCCGGAGGATCAGCAGCCGCCGGTGTGATGGTTCGCCTTGCCCAGTGACAGGAATGCCCGCAGTTGCGGGCATTTTTTATTGGAGAAC
>JAAYCV010000172.1 GCA_012729605.1 Ramlibacter sp.
ACAGGCCCAGGCCGGCTTCGAGGCGCAGCGAGTTGCGCGCGCCCAGGCCGGCGGGCTTGACTTCGGGTTGTGCCAGCAGGGCACGAGCCAGGGCCTCGGTGCGCTCACCTGGCACGGAAATCTCGAAGCCGTCCTCGCCGGTGTAGCCGCTGCGCGTGATGTAGAGTTCGGCACCTTCCCACTGGAAGGCGGCGCCGGTCATGAACACCAGTTCCTGCACGCCCGGAACCAGGCGCTCCAGCGCGGCCGCGGCCTGCGGACCCTGCAGCGCCAGCAGGCCCTGGTCCGGCATCGGGGTAATGGTGCAGCGCGTGCCGATGCGCTCCTGCATGTGCTGCAGGTCGCCGGCCTTGCAGGCGCCGTTGACGATCAGGAAGTAGTGCGTGCCGCGGTTGACGAACATCAGGTCGTCGATGATGCCGCCCTGGTCATTCAGCAGCAGGCCGTAGCGCTGGCGATCCACGCCCAGGCCGATCACGTCCATCGGCATCAGGCTTTCGAGTGCCAGGCCGGCATCGGGGCCGGAAATGCGGATCTGGCCCATGTGGGATACGTCGAACAGGCTGGCGGATTCGCGCGTCTGCTTGTGTTCGGCCAGCAGGCCTTCGTATTGCACGGGCATGGAGTAGCCGGCAAACGGCACCATGCGGGCACCCAGTTCCAGGTGCAGGGCATTCAGGGGAGTCAGCAGCAGATCGCTTTCCGGCGTGGCAGAGGACATGGTGTATCGCTTTCACAAAAGGACAGACAACCCGCAGGGCACTAGCCGCAGCAGGCAGGGCAGGCCCCGCTGTCCCTGGTACCTGAGAGATTCATTGCCATGACGGGCAACTTGCTCCTTCGGTGGCAGCACGGGCTGCACTCTCCAGCGGGGCACACTTTCCGGACAGAAAAGTGGCTGTCAGTCCTTGGTGCCTGAGCGTTCTGGCGTGCAATGCACCCTGCGCCTTCGGCGGCCACGCATGACACACGCGACACTCTCCTGACAAGCGCGATTATAGGGACAGTCCCTGCCAAAGTGCTATCCGGGAATGTGCGGAATCGCAAAACCGGCGCTGGCTGCAGTCTGTTTTGGTCATCCATAGAATAGGGGCATTCCTTGACTCTTCCGGGCTGCTGCCATGTCTGCCACCGATTCCACCTCTGCACCTCCCGTCCGCCGCATGATCCCCGAAATGGATCTGGCCACTGCTCAGCAGATGGTGGAACAGCTGCAGCAGCAGTTGCAGGCACGGCATCCCGGTGCGCCGGTGCAATGCCTGCAGACGCATATTTCCTGGGTGCTGCTGGCTGGCGACAAGGCCTACAAGCTGCGCAAGCCGCTGAACCTGGGCTTTCTGGACTACAGCACGCGGGCGCTGCGCCGCCACGGCAGCGAGGAAGAGCTGCGCCTGAACCGCCGCACTGCGCCCGAGCTGTACGAGGCGCTGGTGCCGATTACCGGCACGCCGCAACAACCGGTCTGGGGCGGTGACGGCGAAGCGATCGATTACGCGGTGCAAATGCGCCGTTTTGAACAGGACGGCCTGCTGGCTGTACTGGCCGCGCGTGGCGAGCTGCAGCCGGAACAACTGGATGCGCTGGCGCTGCAGGTGGCGCAGATGCATGCCGTGGCCGAGGTCTCCGCGCCGGGGGCGCCGCATGGCGATCCCATGGGCATCTGCCATGCGGCAGCCGACAACTTTGGCACCCTGCGTGGCCGCCTGCACAGCGCGGACGAGCGCGCCATGCTGCAGCGCCTGCTGCGCTGGACGCGTGCCGAAAGCGCGCGGCTGGCACCGCTGTTCCAGCAGCGCTGGCAGCAGGGCTGGATCCGCGAGTGCCATGGCGACCTGCATCTGGGCAATCTGGTGTTGCTGCAGGGCAAGCCGGTACCATTTGATGCGATCGAGTTTTCGCCGGCCTTCCGCTGGGTGGACGTGATGGCCGACCTGGCCTTCCTGGTGATGGACCTGCTGCACCGGGATCGACCCGATCTGGCCTGGCGCGTGCTCAATACCTGGCTGGAGCAGACCGGCGACTATGCCGGGCTGGAGACGCTGCGCTATTTCCTCGTGTACCGGGCGCTGGTGCGTGCCAAGGTGGCGGCGCTGCAAGGCCTGCCGGAGGCCACGGCCTACCTGCAACTGGCCGATCGCCTGAGCCAGCCGAGCCAGCCGCGGCTGTGGATCATGCATGGCCTGTCGGGATCGGGCAAGAGCTACCAGGCGCAGGCGCTGTCGGCGCATACCGGCGCGATCCGCATCCGAGCCGATGTCGAGCGCAAGCGCCTGTTCGGCCTGGCACCGCTGGCCAGCAGCCATGGCCAGGCGGACATCTATACCGCCGAGGCCTCGGAGCAGACCTATGCCCGACTGGGGCAGCTGGCACAGCAGGTGCTGCAGGCTGGCTACCCGGTGGTGCTCGATGCCACCTTCATGCAGCAACAGCACCGCGCGCCCATGCAGCAGTTGGCGGCGCGGCTGGGTGTGCCGTTCCAGATCCTGAGCCTGCAGGCCACGCCGGAGCTGTTGCGCGAGCGTGTGCAGCAACGTCAGCAGCAGGGGCAGGACGCCTCCGAAGCCGATCTGGCGGTGCTGGAGAGCCAGCTGGCGCATGTCCAGCCGCTGGCGGCCGAAGAGCTGCCGCAGGCGCTGTTGCTCGATGTGTCGCAGCCGGTGGATTGGCCGCGCCTGCTGGCGGAGTGAGCTTGCCGGGAGCTAACCTGCTTGCAGACTCTTGCATCTGGTAACGGCTCCCGGCGCAATGACGGCAGTAGCATGACCCTAACTGCCTGAAGTCATGGGCAGTCTTATCAAGCAAGGAGAACACTATGCGTAACTGGATTGCCATCACTGCTGTTGCTGCAGCTTCCCTGGCCACTGTCGGCTGCTCCACCTGGGACGACATGAACCGCAGCCAGAAGGCCGCCACCGTGGGTGCCGGCGCGGGTGCCGTGATCGGTGCTACTACCGGCTCCGGCAGCGTTGGCCGTACCGTGGGCGGTGCTGCCATCGGCGGTGCCGTGGGCTACGGCATTGGTGAAGTCACCAAGTAAGCGGGATCGATTCCCCTGAATGACAAGGGCACCCTGCGGGGTGCCCTTGTCTTGTCCGCTGCGGCTCAGTGCAGCACGCGCGCGATCCAGCTGTCCGGTACCGCCCACAGCAGCAGCCCGGTCATGGTCAGGTAGCGCAGGAACTTGCCCAGCGCCATCCAGCCGATGCAGGGCCAGAACGGCAGGCGCAGCCAGCCGGCCACGGCACAGAGCGGATCGCCGATGATCGGCAGCCAGGCCAGCACGCAGGCCTTGGGGCCGAGCCGCTGCAGCCATTCCAGTGCGCGCAGGTGGGTGCGGTCCTGGCGTGCCTTGTCCACCACCTTGTGCGTGCCCAGGCCGATCCACCAGTTGAGCGCACCGCCCAAGGTGTTGCCCACGGTGGCGACCAGGATGGTGGGCCAGAACAGCGAGGGATTGAGTTCGATCAGGCCGAACACCGCCGGCTCCGAGCCCATAGGCAGCAGCGTAGCCGAGATGAAGGCGACCACGAATACCGTGCTCAACCCGTATTGCGGCAGGGACAGCGCGCTCAGCAGCGCGTGAAAGAAGGACTCCATTGCGCGCAAGTATACGCATACCCAGGCTTGTGCATAAAAATTGTGCACGTTAGAATCGTAAGTTTTTCCGTTGCAGACCCGACCGATGCAGATCGCCCAATTCACCTTGCCGAACCAGCTGTTCGTTGCCCCCATGGCGGGGGTGACGGATAGGCCGTTTCGGCAGCTCTGCCGCCGCTTTGGCGCCGGCTATGCGGTGAGTGAAATGGTGACTTCGCGCAAGGACTTGTGGAAAAGCCTCAAGACCTCGCGCCGGGCCAACCACGAGGGGGAGCCGGGCCCGATCGCGGTGCAGATCGCCGGTGTCGATCCGCAGGAGATGGCCGATGCGGCACGCTACAACATCGATCGTGGCGCGCAGATCATCGACATCAACATGGGCTGCCCGGCGAAGAAGGTGTGCAACAAGTGGGCCGGTTCGGCGCTGATGCAGAACCAGCCGTTGGCCATGCAGATCATCGAGGCGGTGGTGCAGGCCTGTGCGCCGCAGCAGGTGCCGGTGACGCTGAAAATGCGCACCGGCTGGGCAGCGGACCAGCGCAATGCACCGCAGCTGGCGCGCCAGGCCGAACAGGCCGGCATCGCCATGCTGACCGTGCATGGCCGCACGCGCGAGCAGGGCTACAAGGGCGCTGCCGAGTACGAGACGATCGCCGAGATCAAGGCCGGGCTGGGTATTCCGGTGGTGGCGAATGGCGATATCGACAGCCCGGAAAAGGCTGCCGCCGTGCTGGCGCAGACCGGTGCCGACGCACTGATGGTGGGCCGCGCAGCCATGGGTCGCCCCTGGCTGTTCCGCGAGATCGCGCACTATCTGGCCACCGGCGAGCCGCTGGCGCCGCCACGCGTGGCCGAGGTACGCGAGGCGCTGCTGCAGCATCTGCAGGACCACCATGCGCTGCATGGCGAGTTCTCCGGCGTGCGCAGCGCGCGCAAGCATATCGGCTGGTATCTGGCCGGTCTGCCCGGCGCGGTCGAATTCCGCCAGCAGATCAACCAGGTGGAAGATGCGCAGCTGCAGTCGGAACTGGTGGATGGCTATTTCCGCACGCTGGAGCAATCGCACGACTACTTGCCTGATATCCAACCCGGGGTTGACCTGACTGCCGAAAATTGGCGGCAGGCGGCATAATCTGCATAAAAAATAGACAATCGAGCAAAGGGATTCATGGGACACGACAAATTGGAAGCCTGTGTGCGTGGCAATCTGCACCAGTACCTGGATGACCTGCAAGGGCAGGAGCCCAACAACATGTACGAGATGCTGCTGCGCACCGTGGAAAAGCCCTTGCTGGAGCTGGTGATGGAGCAGACCCGCAACAACCAGAGCAAGGCGGCCCAGTGGCTGGGCCTGAACCGCAACACCCTGCGCAAGAAGCTGGTGGAACACGGCATGCTGGATGCCGCTCCGCGCGGCTGAGCGCCTTCTTTCAACTGTCATTCACGACAACAAGGAAAACACATGACTACCCTGACCGCACTGCTGTCCGTCTCGGACAAGACCGGTATCGTTGAACTGGCCAAGGAGCTGAATGCCCTGGGCGTAAAGCTGCTGTCCACCGGCGGCACTGCCAAGCTGCTGGCCGACAGCGGCCTGCCGGTGACCGAAGTGGCCGACCACACCGGCTTCCCCGAAATGCTGGATGGCCGCGTCAAGACGCTGCACCCCAAGGTGCATGGCGGCCTGCTGGCGCGCCGTGACCTGCCGGAGCACATGGCCGCGCTGCAGCAGCACGACATCCAGACCATCGACATCCTGTGCGTGAATCTGTACCCGTTCGAGGCCACCGTGGCCAAGGAAGGCTGCACGCTGGCTGATGCGATCGAGAACATCGACATTGGTGGCCCGGCCATGGTGCGCTCCGCCGCCAAGAACTGGAAGGACGTGGCGGTGCTGACCGATGCCAGCCAGTACGCCCAGGTGGTACAGGACCTGAAGGCCGTCGGCAAGGTCAGCCTGGCGACCAAGTTCGCACTGTCGGTGGCGGCATTCAACCGCATCGCCCAGTACGACGGTGCCATCAGCGACTACCTGTCGTCCATCACCTTTGACGAAGCCAGCGTGGACGCCACGCCCGAGCGCGTGCTGTTCCCGGGCCAGAGCAACGGCATGTTCGTCAAGCTGCAGGATCTGCGCTACGGCGAGAACAGCCACCAGCAGGCGGCCTGGTACCGCGACCTGTACCCGACTCCCGGCTGCATCGTCACCGGCGAGCAGCTGCAGGGCAAGGAGCTGAGCTACAACAACATCGCCGATGCCGATGCGGCCTGGGAATGCGTGAAGCAGTTCGATGAGCCGGCCTGCGTCATCGTCAAGCACGCCAACCCGTGCGGCGTGGCGATTGGTGCCGATCCGGCCGAGGCCTACAGCAAGGCCTTCAAGACCGATCCGACCAGTGCCTTTGGCGGCATCATCGCGCTGAACCGCACGCTGGACAAGGCCGCAGCCGAGCTGATCGTCAAGCAGTTCGTGGAAGTGCTGATGGCGCCCGACTTCACCGAAGAAGCGCTGGAAGTGTTCAAGCCCAAGACCAATGTGCGCCTGATGAAGATCGCGCTGCCGGCCGGTACCGCGCGTGTTGCCAACAGCATCGAGGCCAAGCGCGTCGGTGGCGGCCTGCTGCTACAGACTGCCGATAACCACGAGCTGCAGCGCGAGGACATGAAGATGGTGACCACGCTGCAGCCGACCGAGCAGCAGGTGCAGGACATGCTGTTTGCCTGGAAAGTGGCGCAGTTCGTCAAGAGCAATGCCATCGTGTTCTGCAAGGACGGCATGACCATGGGCGTTGGCGCTGGCCAGATGAGCCGTCTGGATTCGGCCCGCATCGCCTCCATCAAGGCGGAAGCCGCCGGCCTGAGCCTGGAAGGCACGGTCGTGGCCAGCGATGCCTTCTTCCCGTTCCGCGACGGCCTGGACGTGGTGATCGACCACGGTGCGACCTGCGTGATCCAGCCGGGTGGCTCGATGCGTGACCAGGAAGTGATCGACGCCGCCAACGAGCGCGGCGTGGCCATGGTGTTCAGCGGCGTGCGCCATTTCCGCCACTGAACGGAATCTGCTGGCCGTCTTGTGCGGCCATGACACGGCAAGGAGGCTTCGGCCTCCTTTTTGTGTCTGGATGGAGGCGGCAAGGCCGACGTATTTCACTCCAGATTGACACATATCATGTTTCTTGCAATTGGCAAGGGGATCGGCTTGCAACAACATGTGTCCTGCGTATGATCCTGTCCATGCGACAGCAGAGCCGTTCCTTCCTGGTGCGATCCCGACTGGCGTGGCTGCTGGCCATGCTGGCGGTGCTGTGGCATGCGGGCATGGGCGTGCAAAGCGCCCAGCACCAGACGCGTATGGCGCTGGCCCCCACGCCCGAGGCGATGCTGGAGGTGTGTACTGCCGAAGGCATGGTCTATGTGGCGCTGCCCGACTGGGCCGCTGCGCAGGGCGATAGCGAAGAAGCGCCAGACCCGACCGTCCTGCAACCTTATTGCGCCCTGTGTGCGGCAGCTGCCCTGGACACGCTGCCCGTCGCCGATGCCGTCCTGCCAGTGCCTGCGCTGGGGCTGGTCGGCCTATTGCAGGCCAGCCCGCCAGTCTTGCTGGTCGGCCACCCGTCCTGGGCCTTGCCGCGGGTACGCGCACCCCCGGTTCTTTCCTGATCGATTCGCCTCTTCTTCATAGGTAATCCGCCTGACGCCCGGCCTGCGCGCCTGCGTCTGCCTGACGGCATCTGCCGCGGGCACGGTTTGCCTGGCTTTTGCGCTCTACGCCATGGCGGGTTCTGCCCCGTGATGGGTCGTCGAGCGTGCGCTTTTTGGAAAGTCATTCTCATGCAAGTCCGTTTTTCACGCCTGTCGGCACCCGTGCTGACCCCTGTTGCCCTCGCCATCCTGGCCTGGCCCGCTGCCCTGCTGGCACAAACCTCAGAGGTGGCTCCGGTTGCCGCCCCGGCATCTGTTGCCGCTTCGGCCGCCGATGATGCCACCTACCGCGTCGTCGTGACGGGTGCCGGTACTGGTGCTGGTAGCGGCCAGCCGCTCATCATCGTGACCGACCCGCGCCAGGCGCGCCAGCCGATCCCGGCACAGGACGGCGCCGACATCCTCAAGACCATTCCCGGCTTTGCCGTGATCCGCAAGGGCGGCACCGATGGTGACCCGGTGCTGCGCGGCATGGCTGGATCGCGCCTGAACGTGCTGCTGGACGGCGAGCACATCCTGGGCGGTTGCGGTGGTCGCATGGACCCGCCGACGGCCTATGTCTTCCCTGATTCCTATGACCGCCTGACCGTGCTCAAGGGCCCGCAGACCGTGCTGCATGGACCGGGCAACGTGGCCGGCACGGTGCTGTTCGAGCGGGATCGTGGCGAGCGTCCGACGGAACCGGAACTCACCGGCAACCTGAGCGCCACGGTGGCCGACTTTGGCCGTCGTGACCTGATGGGTGACCTGCAATACGCCACGCCGGATTTCTATGTGCGCGGTGGCGGTACCTATACCCACTCGAACAACTACGAGGACGGCAGTGGCAACGCGGTGCACTCGAATTACGAGCGCTGGAGTGGCCGTATCGCCCTGGGGCTGACGCCGGATGAAAACACCTTCTACGAACTGTCCTACGGCCGCAGCGATGGCGAGGCCGCCTATGCCGATCGCATGATGGATGGCACCAAGTTCGACCGCGAGAACATTGGCCTGCGCTTTGAAAAGCGCAACATCTCGCCGCTGGTGCGCAAGGTCGAGGCCAACGTCTATCGCAACTATGTGGATCACGTGATGGACAACTTCAGCATGCGCGGCGAACCCCGGATGCGCATGCTCAACAACCCGGATCGCGAAACCGTGGGGGGACGCATGGCCGTGACGCTGCAAGCGGCAGCCTCCACACAGGTGGTGGCGGGGCTGGATGCCCAGCACAACCAGCACACCTTGCGCAATGGAAGAGGGCCGGCGGCCGGCACGGCCTATCTGGGCGAGCCACGTGCGGACGATGGCCAGTTCCGCCAGCTGGGTGTGTTTGGCGAGGTACGCCACGAGCTGACTGACAGCCAGCGCCTGATTGGCGGTGCACGCCTGGACTGGTGGGAAGCGAAGGATCAGCGCAACGATCCGGCGCTGGCCAGCTTTGGCGCAACGCGCAATGACACGCTGCCCAGCGGCTTTGTGCGCTGGGAGCGCGATATCGACGAGGGCCAGGGCACGGTCTATGCTGGTCTGGGCCATGTGCAGCGCTTCCCGGACTACTGGGAGCTGATGGGCGGTGGCGGCCGCAAGAGCGAAACCAGCAACAGCGCCTTCCACACCAAGCCGGAAAAGACCACGCAGCTGGATGTGGGCGCCAACTGGAAGACGGACAAGCTGTCCAGCAGCGTGTCAGCGTTCTATGGCCGCGTCAACGACTACATCACGATTGACAACCGCGGTGGCCGTAACCAGTCGCGCAATGTCGATGCCACCACTTACGGTCTGGAAGCCGCGCTGAGCTACGCGCTGACGCCGCAATGGACGCTGGATGGCAGCCTGGCCTATGTGCATGGCAAGAACCGCACCGATGGCACGCCGCTGGCACAGCAGCCGCCGCTGGAAGGCAAGCTCGGCCTGAACTGGAACAACGGTACCTGGAGCGCCGGTGCGCTGTGGCGCATGGCCGCCAGGCAGGATCGCGTCGATATCGGCAAGGGCAATATTGCCGGCCAGGATACCGGACCGACGGCTGGCTACGGTACGCTGTCGCTCAACGGCAGCTATCGCGTCAACAAGCGCATGCGCGTGATTGCCGGCATCGACAACGTGTTTGACAAGACCTATGCCGAGCACCTGTCGCGCTCGGGAGCCATGATTCCGGGCTATGTGCAGACGAGCCGCATCAACGAACCCGGCCGAACCTGGTGGCTGAAGACCACGGTGGCGCTGGACTGAGCCAGCGCTGGCGCAGGCACGTCAATGCTGCCGGATCACGGCGGAAGTCACCGGTGGCGGCATCAGCCAGAACACCAGCAGCAGCGACAGCAGCTGCGCCACCAGGATCACCGCCACCGTCAGCGGCCAGGCGCCCTGGGTGTAGGCCAGGCCACACACCCAGGCGCCGACCGAGCCGCCGGCGTAATAGCCCATGTAGTATAGGCCCGAGGCCAGTGAGCGCCCGACCGGCACGCGGTGGGCAATGAAGCTGATGGTGGAAGATTGCGTGATGAAGATGCCGCTGGACATGATGGCCAGCGCCACGATGATCATCCAGGCCGCCGGCAGCAGCGTCAGCAGCAGGCCGATGGCCGAGACGCTCATCGCGATCAGGATCGACTTGCGTGCGCCCAGCAGCGGCAGGATCTTGCCCGAGATGGGCGTGATCACCACGCCCAGCAGGTAGACGGCAAACACGTTGGCCAGATCGGCGGTGCTGAACTGGTAGGGCGAGGCAGCCAGGTGCAGGTTGATGTAGGTAAAGCCGCCGACCAGCGAGAACAGCACGCAGAAACCGACAGCGCATGCCGTCAGCACGGCCGGGTTGCGCAGGTGGCTGGCCAGCGTCTGCAGGCTGCTGCCCAGATGGCGGTTCGCGACAAAGCGGCGTGAGCGCGGCAGGAAATGCCAGACCAGCAAGGCACCGCAGATCGTCAGCGCGCACATCACCAGGAAGGCCTGGCGCCAGCTCATCCACTCCACCAGATGGCCAAGCACGAAGCGGCCAAGGAATCCGCCGAGCACGGTACCGGCGACATAGGCCGCCATCAGGCGCGTCATGTCCTTGCCGCGGAACTCCTCGCCAATATAGGCAATCGTCACCACCGTGATGCCGGGTACGGCCAGGCCCTGCAGGAAGCGCAGCGCGGTCAGCAGCTGGATGTTGTCGGCGGCGGCGATCAGCCCGGTTGGCAGCGCCAGGAACAGCAGCGAGCCGACGATGATCTTCTTGCGCCCGATGGCATCGGACAGCATGCCGATAAACGGCGAGGTCAGTGCCACCGCCAGCACGGTGGCGCCGACGGTGTTGCCGACCTGCACCACGCTGGCATCGAAATCCTGCAGCAGCAGCGGCAGGATCGCCTGCACTGAATAGACCTGCAGGAAGGCGAACACGCCGATCAGGCCAAAGACGAACAGCAGCAGGCGGGAAAACGAGTGCTCGGGCGGAGTAGTCGTAGTGTCAGACATTCAGGCGGCAGGCTGGTTGCTGGAGTCAGTGCCGGGGTTCAGCATGCGGTCCAGCTGGGCGTCCTTCTGCTTCCAGAGCTGCATCACCCAGCGCTGCACCGCCATGGGTGACAGCGACTGGCCCTCCCTGGGTTGCAGCGTGTCCGGCACCGGCAGCGCGCGCACATGCAGCTGCACACGTCCCATGCGACCGGCCATGACATCGACAAAGCTCGGCACGCCTTCCGGGTAGGCAATCGTCACGTCCAGCACCTGGGTGAACTTGTCGGCCAGGTTGTCCAGCACCACGCCAATGCCGGCGCCCTTGGGCTTGAGCAGGTGGCGGTAGGGCGATTTCTGCTCGGCATGGACTTCAGGGGAAAAGCGCGTGCCTTCGAGGAAGTTCATCACCGAGGTGGGCGTCTGGCGGAATTTCAGGCAGGCGGCACGGGCGGCTTCCAGATCCTGTTCGACCGTATCGGCGCGGCGGCGCATGAAGGGAAAATCCAGCGCCCACCAGGACAGGCCGATCACCGGCACGTAGATCAGCTCGTGCTTGATGAAGAACTTGAGGAAGGGGATGCGGCCATTGAACACCTGCTGCATGGCGATGATGTCGACCCAGCTCTGGTGGTTGCACAGCACCAGGTACCAGCCCTGCGGATCCAGCGATTCGATACCGGTGGCCTCGATGCGGCCACCGTTGACGATGCGCACCCACCAGTCGTTGACGCTGATCCAGAGCGCGGCGGTGGCGGCCAGCATGCGGTTGCACAAGCGGCGCACCGGAGCAAAAGGCAGCAGCTTGAGCAGCGCCCAGGGCAGCATCAGCAGGCTCACCAGCAGCGTGTTGAGGGCCAGCACGCTGCCGGAGAACAGGATTTTCAGGAAGGACATGATGGGGCGGTGGTTCAGGCCAGGCTCTTGAATACGTCGGCGGCCATCGCCACGGTCTCGTCGATGTCGGCATCGGTATGGGCGGCGCTGACAAAACCGGCTTCGTACAGCGCCGGGGCAAAGTGCGCGCCGGCATCGAGCATGCCGTGGAAGAAGCGGTTGAAGCGGGCACCGTCGCTACGCATCACCTGGCCGTAGTTCTGCGGCAGCTCGGGCAGCAGGAAGAAGCCGAACATGCCGCCTTCGCAATCGGTGCGGAAGGGTACGCCAGCGGCATCGGCCGCCTGTTGCAGGCCGTCCATGAAGCGCCTTGTCTTGGCACCGAGGGCCTCGTAGAAGCCGGGCTTCTGGATCTCGCGCAGCGTGGCCAGACCGCAGGCAGTAGCGACCGGGTTGCCGGACAGGGTGCCGGCCTGGTACACGCCACCCAGCGGCGAGATGTGTTCCATGATGGCACGCTTGCCGCCAAAGGCTGCCAGCGGCATGCCGCCGCCAATCACCTTGCCCATGACCGTGATGTCGGCCTCGATGCCGAGCACCGATTGCGCGCCGCGCAGCGCTACGCGGAAGCCGGTCATCACCTCGTCGATGATCAGCAGCGCGCCGTGTTCACTACACAGCTCGCGGCAGCGGCGGGCAAATTCCGGCGTCGGACGCACGAAGTTCATGTTGCCGGCGATCGGCTCCATGATGATGCAGGCCAGCTCTTTGCCGTGCAGGGCAAAGGCTTCCTCGAGTTGCGCCACGTTGTTGAATTCGAGCACCAGCGTGTCCTGCACCACGGCTTGCGGCACGCCGGCACTGGTGGCGGCACCAAAAGTGGCCAGGCCGGAGCCGGCCTTGACCAGCAGCGCATCGGCGTGGCCGTGGTAGCAGCCCTCGAACTTGAGGATGCGGTTGCGGCCGGTGGCGCCACGCGCCAGGCGGATCGCGCTCATGCCGGCTTCGGTGCCGGAAGACACCAGGCGCACCATTTCCAGGCCGGGCATGATATTGATGATTTCTTCGGCCAGCTCGATCTCGCGCTCGGTCGGCGCACCAAAGGAGAAGCCTTCAAGCGCAGCTTTTTGCACCGCTTCGAGCACGGCCGGGTGGCCATGGCCGAGGATCATCGGACCCCAGGAACCGAGGTAATCGATCAGGCGGCGGCCTTCGGCATCCCACAGGTAGGCGCCCTGGGCGCGTTCGATGAAGCGGGGCGTGCCACCGACGGCGCGGAAGGCGCGCACCGGCGAGTTGACGCCGCCCGGAATCACGCGCTGGGCGCGATCGAACAGTTGCTGGTTACGGTCGGAAGAGGAGGAAGACATGCAGGACACTCGGCTGACGGGGCGCGGACGGCAACACCCGCTGTGCTGCCCGGGCATCTCCGGCCCAATCTGCAAGTTTACCGCGCCACTGTGAAAAAGTCAGTGCATTCCCGTACATGCAACAGAATGTCCATGTGCCTTGTCAGACTGGATAGAATCGATTCCATTGCAAGAACCAACAAACTGGAGTGTGGCGTGGCCGAACCCAAAACCTGGATGTGCCTGATTTGTGGCTGGATTTACGATGAAGCCGTGGGCGATCCCGAACATGGCATCCCCGCCGGCACGCGCTGGGAAGACGTGCCGGATGACTGGAAATGCCCCGAATGCGATGGTGGCAAGGCCGATTTCCAGATGGCCGTGTTCTGACCCGGCGCTGACCCTGTCATGAGCGCCGGCCAGCTGTCACCCCTGCCTGCCCAGCCGTCATCGCGCACGGTCTGGTCTGAACCGCCGAGCCTGCCGGCGCTGGATGCGGCGCTGTCGCTGCTGCAGGCACCGCTGCATGAGCTCCAGTGGGAGCCGTTGACGCTGCAGTACCGCCAGCTGGCGGTCAGCCTGGCGCAGCAGCAGCGTCCGGCATCGTCCTGGTATGCGCTGACGCTGGCCCTGGCGGCGGCCGGTGCACCGCGCCAGCCCGATGGCGGCGCGCAGGCGATCGGCCTGCTGCAGGTGGCGACCGATGCGCTGCGCGGTTATCTGGAATGGCATGCGGCCGATGCGCCGGCGGCCTATGAAGATGCGCGCGAGCTGTTGTCGAGCTACCGCCTGCTGGCTGATCTGGCCGGCCTGCGCCGCATCGAGGCTTCCGACCTCTGGGCCGTGAGCCGTTCCGACTGGCAATGGCTGGATCTGGCACCGGGCGGTTTTGATGCCGATAGACCGGAACCTGACCTGTACGCCACCGTGCTGCGCCTGTTCCGCAGCCATGGCGGCAGTGGCACGCGCGAGCTGTTTGCACTGGCCGGAGCCCGCATGCAGCAGGGCAGTCAGCCCGAGGCCGAACGCGCCTTCTGGCAGCTGCTGGCCGGCGTGACGCAGCTGCTGGCGCTGGCAGTGCTGCCCTGGGACCTGTTTGTACGCCGCCTGCTGGCCGGCGTGACTACGCGGCAGGCACGGCTGGAACAAGGCCAGCCGGACGATGAAGCGGTGCACCATCGCCTGGCCGGCATGATGCTCTACCTGCTGCACGATGGCATGTCGCGCCTGCCTGCCGGCAGCAGCGCCACGCTGGCGCGCGCACTGGCATCGCATTACGGCGTGCTGCCATTGCAGCAGGAGCCGGTGGTGGTGCAGGTGGACATCACGCCGCAGCGCGCTTGGCTGCAAAAGCTGGCCGCCTGCCTGCCGGCTGACGAATTGCGCGGCAGTGGCGAGCAGCGGCTGCCGATCCATCTCTACAACTGCTTTCTGCAGGATGCCGATGACTGGTCGCGCCAGCTGCTGGTGACGCTGCAGGAATGGGCGCTCGAGCCCGGCAGTGCCTTCCCGGACGATGCCATTGGCCTGGCCGAGCAGCTGGCCTCGGGTGCCGCTGCCGTGGGGCTGCAGGAGCTGGCCACGCTGGCACATGGCATGGAGCGCGCCTTGCATGGCGTACGTTGCCGTCGCTCGATCAACAGCCATGGCCTGCAGACGCTGCGCAGCGGCGCCGAGGTGCTGCGCCTTGGCCTGCACCAGTTTGCCGCCGACCTGTCACGTCCGCTGCCGCCGCAGCTGCTGCGTGAGCTGGCGGCGCTGGCAGTGCCGAGCCGCCATGCCCGCATGGTGCTGCCGCTGGTCGAATGGCCGAGCCTGGTACAGCTGCCGGCACCGGTGGCCGCCGCTGCGCCCACGCTGACAGTGCATGCGCCGGCCGAGCCAGCGCAGCGGCGCCAGGCCCAGGCCGCGGTGCTGCGTCAGGTGCTGCTGGACGAGATCCGCGATCGGCAGATGCAGCTGCAGGCGGTGCTGCGCCACTGGCAGGCGCGCCCGGACAACGAAGGCGCTGGTGCCGAATGCCTGCGCCTGCTGCAGTCGCAGCTGGATGTCGCCAGCCAGATCGATGCCGACGCGCTGCAGCAGGCCATCCGTCAGGCCATGGGCGCCTGCAGCCTGGTGCGCGCTACCGGCCAGGGCCAGGCCGAACGCCTGGCCGAGCTGCAGCAGGCAGTATTCGCCGTCGGCGCGGCGCTGGTGCCAGACGCCTGAGCGGCCTCAGCGCTTATGCTCGCCGCGCAGGCTGGCACGCCGCTCCAGTGCGGCACGGCGCGAAGCCTTCACATCCACAATCGGTTTCGGATAGCTGTTGCCCAGGATCACGCCGGCCGCCTGCAGTTCGATCGGTCCCGCCTCCCAGGGTGCATGCAGGTCTTCGTCCGGCAGCGCTGCCAGTTCCGGCAGATAGCGCCGGATGAACTTGCCATGCGGATCCAGCCGTTCGCTCTGCCGCACGGGATCAAAAATGCGGAACCAGGGCAGGGCGTCCGGTCCGACGCCGGCGGCCCACTGCCAGCCGAGCAGGTTGCTGGCGAGTTCGGCATCGTTCAGGTAGGTCTCGAAATGGCGCAGGCCCCAGCGCCAGTCCACGTTCAGGTGGCGCGTCAAAAAGTTGGCCGTCAGCACGCGCAACTGGTGGTGCATATAGCCGCTTTGCTGCAGCTGGCGCATGGCGGCATCGATCAGCGGGTAGCCGGTCTGGCCCTCGCACCAGGCCTGGAACAGCTTCTTGCCGTGCGGGCCATGGTCCCAGGGCAGGCGGTCCAGCCCGGCGTGGAAGGCTTTTTCAGTCAGCTGCGGCAGGTGGTAGAGCAGCTGGATGCAGTAATCGCGCTGTGCCAGCTGGGCCAGCCATTCGCCGGCGCCGGCATCGCCCTGCAACTGGCGCTCGCGCGCGCTGCGTGCCGCTTCGCGGATGCTGAGTGTGCCAAAGCGCAGGTGCGCGCCCAGGTAGCTCGGGCCACGCACCGCCGGAAACTGGCGCCGCTGCGGAAAATCCTGCATGCGGTGCATGAATTCTTCCCACTGGCGATGCGCGCCGCTGGTGCCGGGGTAAATCGGAAGGTCATCCAGATTGGTGGCATGGAAACCGAGTGCCTCCAACGACGGTGGCGGCTGACGCCAGGCTGGTGGCCGCGCGGTGAGCCGGTGGCTGTACTGCGAGCTCGGGTAGCTGCGCAGGTACCACGGCGTGAGCTGGGCCAGCCAGTGTTCCTGGTAGGGCGCAAAGCTGGTGAACGGCGTCTGGTTGGCGGTGAGCAGTTCGTCGCGGCCAAAGATCACGTGGTCCTTGCAGGTGCGCAGTGAGATGCCACGGTCCGACAGGCCGCCACGTACCTGGTTGTCGCGCGCCATGGTGGCCGGTTCCTCGTCGTGGTTGGCAAACACGGCCTGCACGCCCAGGCTGTAGGCCAGTTCGGGCAGCAGCACCTGGGCGCGGCCCTGCAGGAAGATCAGGCCGGCGTGTTCGGCATCGGGTACGCCATGGATCTGTGCCAGCCTGCGCAGCTGGCTGTCCAGCTCCTCCAGGCTGTGGTGGATGAACTCGACCCGCCGGTCCGAGCGCGGCAGCGGATCCAGCATGTCGCTGTCCCAGGTGAACACGCAGAAGACCTTGCGGCAGCTGCGCAGCGCCAGCCACAGCGCGGGGTTGTCGTGGCAGCGCAGGTCACGCCGGAACCACATCAGGCCGGAGGCGAATTCGGGTTGAGCGGGGATCGGGGTCATGCGTCAGGGAGCGCCAGGCGGGCGTGAAACCTCTAGAATCGGGATATGGCTACAGATTCTGCACCAGCTCTGCAATTGGCACAGCATTTCCTGATCGCGATGCCGGGCATGGAGGATGATGCCTTCGCTGGCAGCGTGGTCTACATCTGCGAGCATGGCCCCGAGGGTGCCTTGGGCTTGTGCATCAACAAGACGGCCGACGGCGTGCTGCTGGATGACCTGTTTGACACCATGGGCCTGCCGCTGCATCGCCCTGACCTGGCCGGATCGGCCGTGTTGTGGGGTGGCCCGGTACAGCCCGAGCGCGGCTTTGTGCTGCATCACCGGCTCGAGGATCCCGACAGCCAGCTCTCGCGCTACACCTCCAGCTTGACCTTGCCCGATGGCCTGCAGGTCACCACCTCGCGCGACATCCTGCAGGACATGGCCGAAGGCGGTGGTCCGCCGCAACTGCTGTTCACGCTCGGCTATTCCGCCTGGGACGGCGGCCAGCTCGAGGACGAACTGCTGCGCAACAGCTGGCTCACCGTGCCAGCCAGTGCCGACGTCCTGTTCGAAGTGCCGCTGGAGCAGCGCTACGAGCGTGCGCTGGCACTGCTCGGCATCCAGTCCTGGATGCTGTCCAGCGCCGCCGGGAGCGCCTGATGCAACCGGAAGACCTGTTCCAGCAACCCGGCCAGCCGCCAGCGGTGCCGCCCGAGCGCTACCAGAGCTTTCTGGCGCTCGATTACGGCAAGAAGCGTACCGGCGTAGCCGTGGGCAACCGCATCCTCGGCACCGCCAGCCCGTGCAAGAGCATCACCGCGCAGGGCGATGAGCGCTTTGCCGCCGTCGCTGCCGTGCTGCAGGAGTGGCAACCCGAGGCACTGGTGCTGGGCATTCCCTGGCACCCGGATGGCGCGGCACACCAGAACACGAAAAAGGCGATTGCCTTCGGCAAGCAGCTGGCCACGCGTTTCAAGCTACCGGTGTTTACCGTGGACGAGCGCTACACCACCACCGAGGCGCTTTCCCGTGGTGCTGCCGATGCCGATGCGGCCGCAGCCTGTATCATTCTTGAACAATTCCTGAACCCGATTCCATGACCGATACCACACCCGCCAGTGGCGCCCTGATGCTGGACGCCGAAGCCCTGTTCCAGACCCTGAGCCAGCAGATTGAACGCATCCGTACGCCCGAACTGAAGCTCGCCGGTATCACGTCCGGCGGTGCCTGGATGGTCGAGCGCCTGCAGCAGCAGTGGGGGCTGGATGCCGTGGGCACCATCTCCACCGCCATGCACCGTGACGACTTTGCCAAGCGCGGCATGGCCGTGACGGCGCAGACCCAGCTGCCGTTCGAGGTGGAAGGCGCACACATCCTGCTGCTGGATGACGTGCTCTATACCGGCCGTACCATCCGCGCCGCGCTCAACGAGATCTTCGACTACGGTCGCCCGGCCAGCGTGCGGCTGGCGGTACTGGTGGACCGTGGCGGCCGCCAGCTGCCGGTCGATGCCGATATCGCGGCAGCACGCCTGCTGCTGCCATCCACGCAGTCGCTGGCGCTGCTGCGCGGTACCGACGGCAGCTTCAGCTTCCGCCTCAAGCCCAGCAAAGCCTGATTTTCCTTTCTTGATCCGGGAAAGCCTCCATGTTCCTCTCCAAGAATCCCCAGCTCAACAGCAACGGTGAAATGATCCACCTGCTGTCCACCGAAGGGCTGTCGCGCGAGCACCTCACGCACATCCTCGATACGGCAGCGCAATTCGTCAGCATCAACGACCGCGAGGTCAAGAAGGTGCCGCTGCTGCGCGGCAAGAGCGTGTTCAACCTGTTCTTCGAGAACAGCACGCGCACCCGCACCACCTTCGAGATTGCCGCCAAGCGCCTGAGCGCCGACGTGTTCAACCTGGACATCGCGCGTTCCTCGGCCTCCAAGGGCGAGAGCCTGCTCGATACCATCGCCAACCTGAGCGCGATGGCGGCCGACATCTTTGTCGTGCGCCACAGCGAGAGTGGCGCCCCCTACCTGATCGCGCAGAACGTGGCACCGCATGTGCACGTGGTCAACGCCGGTGACGGCCGCCACGCGCACCCGACGCAAGGCCTGCTCGACATGTACACGATCCGCCACTACAAGGGCGATTTCACCAACCTGCGCGTCGCCATCGTCGGCGACGTGCTGCATTCGCGCGTGGCGCGCAGCGACATCCATGCACTGACCACGCTCGGCTGCCCGGAAGTGCGCGTGGTCGGCCCGAAGACGCTGGTGCCGGAGAGCTTTGCCCAGCTGGGCGTGCAGGTGTTCCACGAGCTGGAAGAAGGCATCCGCGATTGCGACGTGGTGATCATGCTGCGCCTGCAGAATGAGCGCATGAGCGGCGCGCTGCTGCCAAGCAGCCAGGAGTACTTCCACAGCTTTGGCCTGACGCCCGAGAAGCTGCTGCGTGCCAAGCCTGATGCCATCGTGATGCACCCGGGCCCGATCAACCGCGGCGTGGAAATCGATTCTGCCGTGGTCGATGGGCCGCAAAGCGTGATCCTGCCGCAGGTGACTTTCGGTATTGCCGTGCGCATGGCCGTGATGAGCATTGTTGCCAGCCATGACGCCTGAGAGAGACAACGCATGAAAATCCTAATCCAGGGTGGCCGGGTCCTCAATCCGGCAGACGGAACCGACCAGCTGGCCGATATCGCCATTGCCTCCGGTCGCATCATCGGTATTGATCGCCTACCGCAGGACTTTGCACCGCAGCGCACCATCGACGCCAGCGGCTGCTGGGTGCTGCCGGGTCTGGTCGATCTGGGCGTGCGCCTGCGTGAACCGGGCCAGGAGCATGCCCACATGCTCGAAAGCGAACTTGCGGCAGCGGTTGCTGGTGGCGTCACCAGTCTGGTCTGCCCGCCCGATACTGATCCGGTACTGGACGAGCCCGGCCTGGTCGAGATGCTGCGTTTCCGTGCCTCGCGCCTGCGCCAGAGCCGCGTGTTCCCGCTCGGCGCGCTGACGCGCAACCTGCAGGGCGAGGTGCTGACCGAAATGGCCTCGCTGACCGAATCCGGCTGCGTCGGCTTCTCGCAGGCCGATGTGGTGGTGCGCAACACCCAGGTGCTGCAACGCGCCTTCCAGTACGCCGCCACCTTTGGCTACACCGTCTGGCTGCGCCCCGAAGATGCCTGGCTCGGCGGTGGCGTGGCGGCGGCCGGTCCGCTGGCCACGCGCATGGGCCTGTCCGGCGTGCCGGTGCTGGCTGAAACCATCGCCATCATGACCATCATCGAGCTGATGAAGGTCACCGGTGCGCGCGTGCACCTGTGTCGCCTGTCCAGCGCGGCAGCGGTAGAACTGGTGCGTCAGGCCAAGGCCGACGGCCTGCCGCTGACCTGCGACGTGAGCATCAACTCGCTGCACCTGACCGAAGTGGACATGGGCTATTTCGACAGCCGTGCGCGCCTGAACCCGCCGCTGCGCCAGCAGGCCGACCGCACGGCCCTGCGTGCCGCGCTGGCCGACGGCACCATCGATGCTCTGGTAAGCGACCACAACCCGATCGACGAGGACGCCAAGGTGCTTCCGTTTGCCGAGGCCGAACCCGGCGCCACCGGTGTGGAGCTGCTGCTGGCGCTTGCGCTGAAATGGGCGCAGGAAGACGGCGTGCCGCTGCTGCAGGCGCTGGGCACGGTCACCAGCCGTCCGGCGGCGGTGCTGGGCGATGCGCTGGGCACGCTGTCGGCCAGTGCCGGCCAGATCGTGCCGGGCGGCGTGGCAGACCTGTGCGTGTGGGATCCGGCCGTCGAATGGGCCGTGGAGGCGCAGGAACTGGTGAGCCAAGGCAAACACACGCCGTTCGAGGGCGTGCGCCTGCAGGGGCGCGTGCGTGCCACGGTGGTCGACGGGCAGGTAGCCTACGAGGCCGAACGCAACCGGGTGGCGCAGCCGGCCTGATTGTCCGCAGCCAGCATCCAGAAAAGAACAACATGGAGACAAGCACCTGGCGTGGCCTGGGGCGCCTGGCGCGCCTGCTGGCCCATATCCTGGCGGGGTTGTGGACCGTCTATCTGCGCTTTCCGCGTCTGGGCGAGGCCGAGCGCCGCGCCACCGTGCAGCGCTGGGCGGCCGAGGCGGTGCGCCGTTGCGGCATCACGCTGCAGGTACGCGGCACGCCGGCCGAGCCGGGTCCGGATGGCCTGATGCTGGTGGCCAACCATATTTCCTGGGTGGACATCCCGACCATCCATGCGATCCGCTTCTGCCGCTTCATTTCCAAGTCCGAAGTGAAGCACTGGCCGGTGATCGGCCGGCTGGCGGATTCGGCCGATACGCTCTACCTGCAGCGCACCTCGCGCAAGGATGCGCACCGCGTGCTGCACACCATGGCCGAACGGCTGCAGCAGGGCGATGTGCTGGCCTTCTTCCCGGAAGGCACCACCAGCGAGGGCAAGGAGCTGCTGCCGTTCCACGGCAACCTGCTGCAGGCGGCCATCAGCGTGGACGCGCCGGTGCAGCCGGTGGCGCTGCAGTTTCTGGATGCGCAGGGCCGGCTCAGCCAGGCGCCTTGCTATATCGGCGACGACAGCCTGATCGAATCGCTCTGGCGCACGGTGCGTGCCGAAGGCGTGGTGGCGCGGGTGACCTTTGGCGAACCGGAGCGCGCGCAGGGGCGCAGCCGGCAGCAATGGGCGCAGGATCTGCGGGAGACTGTAGCGGAGCTCCGGCGTTGACCATGCGTGCTTGCCCGGTTCCCAGACGGGAACGTCTGGCAGCGCGCTGACGCAAAAATGCCCTGCCGTCTGGAGGAGCCTCCAGCAGCAGGGCACAAGCCCCGGCGGTCGAGCCAGGGCAGCAGTAGGAGCCAGCACTCAGCGCGGACCGAAGGCCGCGGCAAAGATGCCGACGATTTCGGCGTGGCTGGCCTGCACCGGGTTGGTCAGGCCGCACACGTCCTTGAGCGCGTTCTCTGCCAGCACGTCAAAGTCCTCGCGTTTCACACCCAGTTCCTCCAGCGACTTCGGAATGCCGACGATATCGGCCAACTTCTTGATGGCAGCCACGGGGTCCAGGCCGGCCAGCTGCGGGTTGTTGGCCTGCAGGATGGCGCCCACTTCATTGAGCTTGTCGGAGGCTGCACCCATGTTGAAGGCCTCGACATGCGGCAGCAGCAGCGCGTTGCACACGCCGTGCGGCAGGTCGTAGAAACCGCCGAGCTGGTGCGCCATGGCGTGCACGTAGCCGAGCGAGGCGTTGTTGAAGGCCATGCCGGCCAGGAACTGGGCATAGGCCATCTTCTCGCGCGCCTCCTGGTTCTTGGGCTCGCTCACTGCGGTGGGCAGGTAGCGGGCGATCAGCTCGATGGCCTTGACGGCGCAGGCGTCGGTGAGCGGCGTGGCTGCGGTCGAGACATAGGATTCCACGGCGTGCGTCAGCGCATCCATGCCGGTGGCAGCCGTCAGCGCGGCCGGCATGCCTTCCATCATGCCGGAGTCGTTCACCGACAGGAAGGGCGTAACGTGCTTGTCGACGATGGCCATTTTCACGTGGCGTGTCTCGTCGGTGATGATGGTGAAGCGCGTCATCTCCGAGGCGGTGCCGGCCGTGGTGTTGACCGCCAGCAGCGGCAGTTGCGGCTTGGCGGACTTGTCCACGCCTTCGTAGTCCTCGATTTTGCCGCCGTTGGCGGCAACCAGCGCGATGCCCTTGGCGCAGTCATGCGAGGAACCGCCGCCAAGCGACACGACCAGATCGGCCTGTGCTGTCTTGAGCGCTTCGAGTCCGGCGTTTACGTTGCTCACGGTCGGGTTGGGCTGGGCGCCATCGAACACGGTGGCAGGAATGCCTTGCGCCGCCAGCTTGTCGGACACGGTGTTGGCCACACCGATCTTGCTCAGACCCGGGTCGGTGACGATCAGGGCCTTGCGAAAGCCCATTTTGCCGACGATCTGCAGCGCTTCGTCGAGCGCGCCGGGGCCAATGATGTTCTGCACGGGCATGAAGAAATGGGATACGGACATGGGAGTCTCCTTGTAGGTAGTAAATAGGCCAGAGGGAAGGTACGGCAGGGGATCAGAAAAAGCCCAGCTTGTTTTCGCTGTAGCTCACCAGCAGGTTCTTGGTCTGCTGGTAGTGGTCGAGCATCATCTTGTGGTTCTCACGGCCGATCCCCGATTCCTTGTAGCCGCCAAAGGCAGCGTGCGCCGGATAGGCGTGGTAGCAATTGGTCCAGACGCGGCCGGCCTTGATGCCGCGGCCCATGCGGTAGGCCACGTTGCCGTTGCGGCTCCACACGCCGGCGCCCAGTCCGTACAGCGAGTCGTTGGCGATTTCCAGCGCCTCGGCCTCGTCCTTGAAGGTGGTCACGGCCAGCACCGGGCCGAAGATTTCTTCCTGGAAAATGCGCATCTTGTTGTGGCCCTTGAACAGCGTGGGCTGCACGTAGTAGCCGCCGGCCAGGTCGCCTTCGAGCTTGGCCGGAGCGCCGCCGATCAGCACCTGCGCGCCTTCCTGCTTGCCCAGTTCCAGGTAGGAGCTGATCTTCTCGAGCTGGACCTGGCTGGCCTGTGCGCCCAGCATGGTTTCGGTATCCAGCGGGTTGCCCTGCTTGATCGCTGCCACACGCTGCAGGCAGCGCTCGATGAAGCGGTCGTAGATGGACTCCTGGATCACGGCGCGTGACGGGCAGGTGCAGACTTCGCCCTGGTTGAAGGCGAACAGCACCAGGCCTTCGATCGCCTTGTCGAGAAAGGCATCGTCCTTGTCCATGATGTCGGCAAAGAAGATGTTGGGCGATTTGCCCCCCAGTTCCAGTGTGGCCGGAATCAGGTTGTTGGCAGCGGCCTGGGCAATCACGCGGCCGGTGGCGGTGGAGCCGGTGAAGGCGATCTTGGCGATGCGGTTGCTGGTGGCCAGCGGCATGCCGGCTTCGCGGCCGAGACCGTTCACTACGTTGAGCACGCCCGGCGGCAGCAGGTCGGCGATCAGCTCGGTCAGCACCAGAATGCTGGTGGGCGTGGATTCTGCGGGCTTGAGCACCACGCAGTTGCCAGCGCCGAGGGCAGGCGCGAGTTTCCAGGCGGCCATCAGGATCGGGAAGTTCCACGGAATGATCTGGCCGACCACGCCCAGAGGTTCCTGGTAGTGGTAGGCGACGGTGGTGGCATCGATTTCCGACATGTGGCCTTCCTGCGCACGCAGGGCACCGGCGAAATAGCGGAAGTGATCCGCCGCGAGAGGAATGTCGGCGTTCAGCGTCTCGCGGATCGGCTTGCCGTTGTCCACGGTTTCGGCGTAGGCCAGCTTTTCCAGGTTGGCCTCGATGCGGTCGGCGATCTTCAGCAGGATGTTGCTGCGCTCGGTGGCGGAAGTCTTGCCCCAGGCGTCGGCTGCGGCATGGGCGGCGTCGAGGGCGCGCTCGATGTCTTCGGCGGTGGAGCGGGCAGCCTGGCAGTAGGCCTGGCCGTTGATCGGGGTGATGTTGTCGAAATATTCGCCTTTCACCGGCGGCGTCCACTGGCCGTTGATGAAGTTGTCGTACTTGGCCTTGAATTGCAGCGGGGCGCCTGCTTGGCCGGGTGCGGGATAGATCATGGGGTGTCTCCTTGGATGTCGGTTGTGGTTTGCAACGGCGGCAGTTGCGCCGTCGACCTGCTTCTTGCAAGCGATGTGCCAACTTCGCGGACCTGCGGGTTTGTCCGGAGATCTGGTGGCCTGGATGGCTGTTTGTGGTGCTCCGGAGTACCCGGTGGTTGCGCCAGGGTGCGCCATCTGTACCAGCCCGGACGTGTCCCCGGTGTACCAGGTGTTCCGTTTTGGCACAGTGCAAACGCCAACACGGCGCCGAGGCCTTGCGTGCTAGCATCGACTGCTCAATGACAGAAAAAGCAGGATCCGTACCGTCCTGCACAAGGAGACAGCCATGACCGCACTTGGCACTGTCGAATCAGACGCCCTGTTGCGCCGGGCCCGCCACGCGCTGTACGAGCGCGATGCGCAGCCCGAGGATCTGCTGCCCGCATCGCTGGCGCACGTGTCGCGTTCGTGGCGGCGCAGCCTCGCTGCCGGCGTGGATGCCTTCGGCATGCGCCCGCACGTGCCGCATCTCTCGCGCTTCGAAGTCGAGCGTGCCACCGAACGCCAGCACCAACTGCTGGCCCACGCCCGTCCGGTGATGGAATACCTGCATGGACAGACGCGCGGCAGTGGCAGTGTGCTGCTGCTGGCCGATGCCGATGGCCTGCTGCTGCATGCGCTGGGCGATCCCGGTTTCATGACGCGGGCCGAGCGCGTGGCACTGATGCCTGGAGCGAGCTGGCACGAGCAGTACCGCGGCACCAATGCGGTGGGAACTGCGCTGGCAGAAGGCGTGCCGGTGGTGGTGCACGGGGCGGAGCACTTCCTGGAGTGCAACACTTTTCTGACCTGCGCAGCGGCGCCCGTGGTGGCGCCCGATGGCAGTGTGCTGGGCGTGCTCAACATGTCCGGCGAGCGCAGCAGCCGGCATCCGCACACATTCAGCATGGTGCGTGCGGCCACCCAGATGATCGAGAACCGCCTGTTCGACGCCTGCCACGGGCGGCACATGCGGCTGCACGTGCATCCGCTGGCCGAAGGCATCGGCACGCTGGCCGAGGGTGTGCTGGCACTGTCGGAAGAAGGCGTGCTGGTGGGTGCCAACCAGGCGGCGCTGGCATTGCTCAACCTGCGTGCCAGTCAGCTGGGTCGGGTGCGGCTGGAGCAGGTGGTGGACGCGGACCGCGAACACTTGCTGCGCGCCAGCCATCGCAGCCCGGCGCCCTTGCGGCTGCGCTGCCTGAGCGCGCCTGCGGTGCCGGTGCTGCATGTGCGGGTGGAACAGGGCTGGTCGCGTGCGGCCACGCTGGATATGCCGAGCCGCAGCATCAGCCGCGAGCCGGATGCGTTGCAGGCGCTGGATACCGGCGATGCAGCCTGGCACGGCGTGCTGGAGAAGGCGCGCAAGGTGCTGGACAAGCCGATTGCCGTGCTGCTGCATGGCGAATCCGGTTCGGGCAAGGAGGTGCTGGCCAAGGCCATCCACGCCAGCAGCCAGCGGCGTGAGCAGGCCTTTGTGGCGGTGAATTGCGCGGCCTTGCCGGAAAATCTGATCGAGGCCGAGCTGTTCGGCTATGCTCCTGGCGCCTACACCGGTGCGCGGCGCGAGGGCGCGCCGGGAAGCATTCGCCAGGCGCACCGAGGCACGCTGTTTCTGGACGAGATCGGCGATATGCCGCTGGCCATGCAGACGCGGCTGCTGCGCGTGTTGCAGGAGCGTCAGGTAGTGCCGCTGGGGGGTGGCCAGCCGGTGGCGGTGGATTTTGCGCTGGTGTGTGCCACGCACCGCGACCTGAAGGAAGAGGTGGCTGCAGGGCGTTTCCGTGCCGACCTGTACTGGCGCCTGAATGGATTGACCCTGCATCTGCCGGCGCTGCGCCAGCGCAGCGACTGGGATGCGCTGGTGCAGCGCATGCTGCAACGGCATGCGCCGCATCGTGCGATCGAACTGGATCCGGAGCTGGCGCGCGTGCTGCGCCAGCATCCCTGGCCAGGCAATCTGCGCCAGCTCGACAACACGCTGCGCACCACGGTGGCGCTGCTCGATGATGCCTGCGTGATCGGCATGGAGCACCTGCCGGACGATCTGGTGCAGGAGCTGCAGGAGGCGCGGCAGGCCCCGGGCGCTGGCGCGCCACAGGATATGCCATACGGACATCGCCGGAGCGCCGACCCGGGTTTTGCCACAACACGAACGGCAGTCATCGAGGAGGGCGAATTATCTCGCCTGCGCGCGGGTTGCGTGCCGCTGGCGCAATACACGCGCGACGTGATGGAGCAGGCCCTGCGCGAGGCGGAGGGAAATCTCTCGCTCGCTGCGCGCCGGCTCGGCATCAGCCGCAATACCTTTTACCGAAGGATTATGCGAAAGCGCCCGGACGGGGCGTGAGCGAAGGGGCGCTGGCAGGCGCGTGTGGACTGCGTTACAGCAAGCGCACGAACATTCCGCCCGCAATCCCTGGCTGACACACGTGCGAGACGCTTGGACGAACGGCGCCCAGATCAGGCGGCCCTCTCGCGCCGCTCCAGCGCCCGCACCAGTCCCATGCTGCCTGCCAGCCACAGGCTCCCGGAAAGCCAGCCGCCCAGCACATCGGTCAGATAGTGCACCTGCAGCCCGATGCGGCTGTAGCCCACGGCGGCCACTGCCAGCGCAGCAGCGGTGAGCACGGCAACGCGTAGCCGGCAGGGCCAGCCGGGGTGCAGGTGCAGCAGCATCCACGCAAGCATGCCGTAGGCCACCAGCGAACCCGAACTGTGGCCGCTCGGAAAGCTCAGGCCGCCCGCCATGGTGTAGCCCTCCACATGCGAGGGCCGCACGCGGCCCACCCATTGCTTGAGCATCACGTTGAGCAGGGCATTGCCTGAGATGGCCCAGACCCAGCCCGCCGCCATCTTCCGCTCGCCGCGCCAGGCGAGGAGTACGGCACCGACAATGCAGGCGGCCGTCAGCACCGGGGTATCCGCCAGATGGCTCACCGTACCGAACAACGTCAACAGCGCCGGATGCACGTGCAGGCTGAGCGTATGGGCAAGAGCGGTGTCCAGCCGCGTGACCGGCCCGTCGTGCGTCACCTGCCAGGCCAGGGCGCTCCAGAGTGTGGCGGCCAGCACCATCCAGACGATGGCGGCACTGCCCAGCGGTGCATGCAGCGGCCTGCGGATGGCGCTGTCGCGTTGCATGAATGCGCAGAGGGGCAAGGCGGTGGCGGCCACCAGCAGCAGCCAGAGAATGAATACCATGCCCGGCGCCTGTCCCCATTGCAGGGCCACCGAGGTCCAGAACGCGCTCTGCGTGGCCAGGGCATCGGGGCTGTTGGGCAGCAGGGCGCTGTTCATCGCAGCCAGGTGGTGGCAACGCAGGTAAAGGCCTGCAGGCTGGCGTCGAAGTCCCAGCGCTCGACCTGCCATTGCGGCTCCAGCAGTTGCAGGGGATTGTGCAGATGGCCTTGCGGGGCGGCGGTGGCAGGGCGGAGCAGATTCACGGAATTCGGGTAGTTGTCGCGGATGCGGTCGGAAACAGCCGTGCCGGATTGTAGGGCCCAGAGCGCGCCGGGCGCATCGTCCGGCCCGGGCGGGATCAGCTCCACATACGGTTCATGGATGTGGCCGCCGAGCACACCCAGTGCCCCGGCGGCGCGCCAGGTCGCATTGGCGTGCGCGGCGCCACGCAACAGGTTTTTGCGCTCCTCTTCTTCGATCACCAGCGCCGGCTGGTGGACGGCCACCAGCTTGAGCGCCGTGTCGGGCAGTGCGCGCAGACGCCGGCTGACGTTGGCGATCTGTGCCTGCGAAGCCTCACCCTGGATATGCCGGTAACGCCGCGTGGTGCGCACGCCGATCAGCTGGATGGGGCCCAGATCCCAGTGGATCACGCCGTCGGCATCAAAGGCGGTGGGGAAATACTTCTGGAAGAGGCGATAGGGCCACAGAAAGCGGCGCCAGGGCAACCACAGCGAGATGTCATGGTTGCCGGGCAGGGCCATGCGCGTCTGCACCGGCAGGCTGTCCATGAAGGCGCGGGCGGCCGCGAACTGGCCGCGCCGGGCGCGCATGGTGATGTCGCCGGCGAGCAGCACATGCTGCACCTGCTCGGCTTCGGCCAATGCGCGCAGGGCCTGCAGCACGGCGGGCTGTTCGGTGCCAAAGTGGGTATCGGAAATCTGCAGCAGGGTCGTCATCGTCAGGGGGCTTTCGGGTCTTGCGGATTCATGGGGCGCAGCCGGTCCGGGTCCGGCACGATCAGCTGCAGGGCCTCGGGCACGATCTCGAAGCGCAGCGGCGTACGCATCCAGCGCACCTCGCCATCGGTGGCGACCTGCACCTGGGTCTGGCCGGGATAGCCGTGGCGGTGTACCTGCAGCTGGCGGAACGGGAAGTGCCAGACCGATTCCGGCTCCTCGCCCAGCGAGCCGAGCGCGCCGCGCAGCGCCAGCCAGAACAGGCGCAGCGTACTCACCGGAGCCAGCACCACCGCATGCAGCTCCTGATCGAGCGTCGGCAGGGCATCGCCTTCAGAGGCTGGCAGCAGGCCAATCTGCTGCAACTGCAGTGCGTTGTTGCCGACGAACAGTGTCGGCGTGCGGAAAATGCGCTGGCCGGGCAGCTGGCTGCTGCCGCCGTCGGCCTGGCCACTCATGGCCAGCGTCATCTGCACCGGGCGCCGCAGCATGCTGTAGATGGCGGCCAGCCCGGCCACCAGCCGGCTGCGGCCGAGGGTGGCCTTGAAGCGTTCGCGGTCTTCCAGCAGCAGCGGGTAGAGGCCGAGGCTGGCATTCACCAGGAACAGGTGGCCGTTGATGCGGCCGGCCTGCACTGGCACCAGCTTGCCGTGCAGCAACTGTTGCAGCGCCTCGACCGGATCGGTGGCAATGCCGTGGGCACGGCAGAAATAGTTGAAAGTGCCTTCGGGCAGCACGCCCATCACGCAGCCGCTGTCACTGACGGCATTGGCCACGGCGTTGATGGTGCCGTCGCCACCGGCGGCGACCACGATGGCGCCGGCGTGCTTGGCCTCGGCCACGGCAATGCGGGCGGATTGTTCGATATCGGCTGGCTCCAGTGCCACCAGCTTCCAGCGTCGGCCGGAGGCTTGCAGCGCCGTGCGCAGTTCGTCCGGATGGCTCTCATCCAGACTGCCGGAACCGGCATTCATCAGCACGTGCAGCGGGGCGTCCGGGCGGAGCGCCATACGGTCGGGGTTCATCGGGTTGACGGCCTTACACTATCAGCGCAAACGGCATCAGCCGCTCACGACAGGGAGTTTCGCACATGGCTAGACTGGCCAGACTGTGCGTGCCGGGCTACCCGCACCACATCATCCAGCGCGGCAACAACCGCCAGTCCATCTGTATCACCCAGGCAGATTACCAGCATCTGCTGGCACTGGTGCGCGAGTCGGCAGCGCGCCATCGTGTAGGACTGCATGCCTGGGTGCTGCTGCCGGATGAATTCCAGCTGATCCTGACGCCACCCGATGCGCAGGCGCTGCCGCGCATGATGCAGGATCTGGGACGCGGCCATGTGCGCCATTTCAACGCCGCCCACCTGCGCAGTGGCACGTTGTGGGAAGGACGCTACCGTGGCACCGTGCTCGATCCGGAGCACAGTCTGCTGGCAGCCATGGCCAGCCTGGATCGCTTGCCGCTGCAGGCCGGCCTGGTGCAGCAGCCGGAAGATTACCCCTGGTCCAGCTGTGCCCACTATGCCGGGCTGCGCAGTGAGCGCCAGATCGCCGTGCCGCCGCAGGTCTGGGCACTGGGCAACACCCCGTTTGCACGCGAGGCGGCGTATCGCCAGCTGCTTGACGATGCCGCGGTGCAGCAGCGCAGCCAGCAGCTGCAGCAGGCGGCCCGGCAGGGCTGGGTACAGGGCTCGGAAGCCTTTGTGCAAGCGCTGCAACAGCTGACCGGTCGCCGGCTGGAAAAAAAATCTCCTGGCCGTCCACGCAAGCCGGCAGCGGAAGCACCCGCGGCAGACGCCTGAAACTCTTTTCCTGTCCTTGATTTAAATCTGTCCCTATTTAATTTCCTATAAATTTGATCATGAATTAATTAGGGTCAGACCCCTTTTATTTTGTTTTTCAGGGGAAATTTTTTGCCGTATTCTTGCTGCGTTGCAATGATTTTTGCGCTTGATTCTTTCCACGGACTGGATGCACACCATGACCATCTCTGCAGAAAAACACCATCTGGAACAACACGGCCTGTATGCCGCTGGCCAGGAGCATGACGCCTGTGGCGTGGGCTTTGTCGCCCACATCCGTGGCGAGAAAAGCCATGACATCGTGACGCAGGCGCTGAAGATCCTGGAGAACCTGGACCACCGCGGTGCCGTCGGTGCCGACAAGCTGATGGGCGACGGTGCCGGCATCCTGATCCAGTTACCCGATGCGCTCTATCGCGAGGAGATGGGCCAGCAGGGCGTGGAACTGCCGCCAGTGGGCGAATACGGCGTCGGCATGATCTTCCTGCCCAAGGAGCACGCCAGTCGCCTGGCTTGCGAACAGGAAATGGAGCGCGCCATCAAGGCCGAAGGCCAGGTGGTGCTGGGTTGGCGTGATGTGCCGGTCAACGCCGAGATGCCCATGTCGCCGGCGGTGCGCGAGAAGGAGCCGGTGATCCGCCAGGTGTTCGTCGGCCGTGGCGCCGACGTCATCGTGCAGGACGCGCTGGAGCGCAAGCTGTACGTGATCCGCAAGACCGCCAGCGCCAACATCCAGAAGCTGCAGCTCAAGTACAGCAAGGAATATTACGTGCCCAGCATGAGCAGCCGCACCGTGGTGTACAAGGGCCTGCTGCTGGCCGACCAGGTCGGCGTCTACTACGACGACCTGGCCGACGAACGCTGCGTTTCGGCGCTGGGCCTGGTGCACCAGCGCTTCTCCACCAACACCTTCCCCGAGTGGCCGTTGGCGCACCCCTACCGCTATGTCGCGCACAACGGCGAGATCAACACCGTCAAGGGCAACTACAACTGGATGCTGGCGCGTGAAGGCGTGATGTCCTCCCCGGTGCTGGGCGAGGACCTGCAGAAGCTGTACCCGATCAGCTTTGCCAGCCAGTCCGATACCGCCACCTTCGACAACTGCCTGGAACTGCTGACCATGGCCGGCTACCCGATCAGCCAGGCCGTGATGATGATGATTCCCGAGCCCTGGGAGCAGCATGAGACCATGGACGCGCGCCGCCGCGCCTTCTACGAGTACCACGCTGCCATGCTCGAGCCCTGGGACGGCCCGGCCTCGCTGGTGTTCACCGATGGCCGCCAGATTGGCGCCACGCTGGACCGCAACGGCTTGCGTCCGGCGCGCTATTGCGTCACCGATGACGGCTTCGTCATCATGGGCTCCGAATCCGGCGTGCTGCCGGTGCCCGAGCACAAGATCGTCAAGAAGTGGCGCCTGCAGCCAGGCAAGATGTTCCTGATCGATTTCGAGCAGGGCCGCATGATCGACGACGAGGAAATCAAGTCGCAGATGTCGAACGGCAAGCCCTACAAGCAGTGGATCGAGAACCTGCGCATCGGCCTGCACGACCTGCCGGTGAAGAACGTGGTGCGCAACCAGGGGAATGCTGGTGTGTCGTTGCTGGATGCGCAGCAGGCTTTTGGCTACAGCCAGGAAGACATCAAGTTCCTGATGGCGCCGATGGCGGCACAGGGCGAGGAAGGCATCGGCTCCATGGGCAACGACAGCCCGCTGGCCGTGCTGTCGGATCGCAGCAAGCCGCTGGCCAACTACTTCCGCCAGTTGTTTGCCCAGGTCACCAACCCGCCGATCGATCCGATCCGCGAAGCCATCGTGATGTCGCTGGTGTCCTTTATCGGCCCCAAGCCGAACCTGCTGGACATCAACCAGGTGAACCCGCCGATGCGTCTCGAGGTGGCCCAGCCTATCCTCGACTTTGACGACATGGCGCGCCTGCGCGACATCGCCGAGCACACCCAGCGCAAGTTCAGCAGCTACACGCTGGACATCACCTACCCGGTGGAATGGGGTGCCGATGGCGTCGAGGCCAAGCTGGCTTCGCTGTGCGCGGAAGCCGTGGATGCGGTCACTTCCGGCAACAACAACGTCAGCGGTATCCACAACATCCTGATCGTCAGTGACCGAGCCATGGGCCCGGACCGCGTGGCGGTGCCGGCGCTGCTGGCGCTGTCGGCGATCCACCAGCACCTGGTGCGTTCCGGCCTGCGCACCACCACCGGCCTGGTGGTGGAGACCGGATCGGCGCGCGAGGTGCACCACTTTGCCGTGCTGGCCGGCTACGGTGCCGAAGCCGTGCACCCGTATCTGGCGCTGGAAACGCTGCAGAACATCCACCAGGAGCTGCCGGGCGAGCTGAGCGCCGAGAAGGCGATCTACAACTACATCAAGGCGATCGGCAAGGGCCTGAGCAAGATCATGTCCAAGATGGGCGTGAGCACCTACATGAGCTACTGCGGTGCGCAGCTGTTCGAGGCGATCGGCCTGAACACCGCCACCGTGCAGAAGTACTTTACCGGCACCGCCAGCCGCGTCGAGGGCATTGGCGTGTTCGAGATCGCCGAGGAAGCGCTGCGCCTGCACCGTGCCGCGTTTGGCAATGACCCGGTGCTGGCCAAGGCGCTCGATGCCGGTGGCGAGTACGCCTGGCGCACGCGCGGCGAGGAGCACATGTGGACGCCGGACGCGATTGCCAAGCTGCAGCACAGCACGCGTGCCAACAACTTCAACACCTACAAGGAATACGCCCAGATCATCAACGACCAGAGCCGTCGCCACATGACGCTGCGCGGCCTGTTCGAGTTCCGTTTCGACCCGGCCGCGGTGATTCCGCTGGAAGAAGTCGAACCGGCAGCCGAGATCGTCAAGCGCTTTGCCACCGGCGCCATGTCGCTCGGCTCGATTTCGACTGAGGCACATGCCACGCTGGCGCTGGCGATGAACCGCATTGGCGGCAAGAGCAATACCGGCGAGGGCGGCGAGGACCCGGCGCGCTATCGCAACGAGCTGAAAGGCATCCCGATCACGCAGCAGACCACGCTGGCCGCCATCATTGGCAGTGACAAGGTCGCCGCCGACATCGCCGTGCAGGCCGGTGACAGCCTGCGCAGCAAGATCAAGCAGGTGGCATCGGGCCGCTTCGGCGTCACCGCCGAGTACCTGAGCAGTGCCGACCAGATCCAGATCAAGATGGCGCAGGGTGCCAAGCCGGGCGAGGGCGGCCAGCTGCCGGGCGGCAAGGTGAGCGACTACATCGGCTTCCTGCGCCACAGCGTGCCGGGCGTGACGCTGGTGTCGCCACCGCAGCACCACGACATCTACTCGATCGAGGACCTGGCACAGCTGATCCACGACCTGAAGAACGTCGCGCCGCATGCCGATATCAGCGTCAAGCTGGTGTCCGAGGTTGGTGTCGGCACGATTGCCGCCGGCGTCACCAAGTGCAAGGCCGACCATATTGTCATCGCAGGCCATGACGGCGGTACCGGTGCCTCGCCCTGGTCCTCCATCAAGCATGCCGGCAGCCCGTGGGAAATCGGCCTGGCCGAAACCCAGCAGACGCTGGTGCTGAACCGCCTGCGTGGCCGCGTGCGCGTGCAGGCCGACGGCCAGATGAAGACCGGCCGCGATGTCGTCATCGCTGCGCTGCTGGGAGCCGATGAAGTCGGCTTTGCCACGGCACCGCTGGTGGT
>JAAYCV010000173.1 GCA_012729605.1 Ramlibacter sp.
CGCGTTGTCAGCAGCTTCAGCATTCTTGGCGATGTGGCACGGCAGATTGGCGGCGAGCAGGTCGAGGTGCTGGATATCGTCGGGCCGGGTCAGGACGCTCACGTCTACCAGGTCACGCCGGCCGATATCCGCCGGCTGGGCGAGGCGCAGCTGGTGCTGATGAACGGGCTGGGCTATGAGGGCGCGGCGCTGGAGCGAGCCGTGCGTGACAGCCAGGTGCCGGTGGCCATCGCCAGCGCAGGCATCAAGACGCTGGCTGGCGGGCATGCGCACGACGACGAACATGATCACGATCACGACAAGGCCGGCGGCCAGCATGATGCTGCCGCACCCGACCCGCACATCTGGCAGAACCCGGTGCTGATGCAGGCCTATGCCGCCAATATTGCGAAGGCGCTGATTCAGGCCGATCCGGCCCACCAGCAGGGGTATGAGCAACGCCTGGCCGACTACCAGCAGATCCTGCGTGACCTGGACAGCTGGGCGGCCGCGGAATTTGCCAGCATTCCGCCGGAAAAGCGCAAGGTGGTGACAGGCCATGATGCCTTCGCCTATCTGGGCCAGCGCTACCAGCTGCAGTTCCTGGCGCCGCAGGGCGTCAGCACTGACAGTCAGCCCTCCGCCCGTGCCGTGGCTGGCCTGATCCGCCAGATCCGCGAGCAACAGGTCAAGGCCGTGTTCATGGAGAACATCAAGGATCCGCGCCTGGTGGAGCAGATCAGCCAGGAAGCCGGCGTGACAGTGCAAAACCAGCCGCTGTACTCGGACGCATTGAGCCCACCGGAAGGGCCGGCTACCAGCTATGTGGGCCTGATACGCTATAACGTCACGCATCTGGTGCAGGCGATGCACTGAGCGCTTGACCCTGTTGCCAGTGCGGCCGGCTAGTGCGGCAAGGCTGGCATCCGTATCATGGGAGCCGTATCCCCGTCGCCGGAGAGTTGCCATGTACACCGTGATGCGCGTTCATGATTTCGATGCCGCCGAGCACCTGCCGGCTGTGCTGCTGGACCGGCTCTGGCCGCGCGGTGTGCGCAAGGAACGGCTGGAAGGCACGGTCTGGGAAAAGGCGGCCACGCCCTCGACCGCATTGCGCGTCTGGTTCCATGAAGACCGCGAGGGACGCTTTGACGAATTCTGCCGGCGCCTGCGACAGGAACTGGCCGAGCCCGAGGCGCAACAGGCGCTGGAGCGCATCCGTGCGCTGGAAAAGCAGCAAGGCGAAATCCATCTGCTGACGGCTGCACGTGATCCGGAACACAGCCACCTGGTGGTGATCCGCGAGTTGCTGCAGTCCTGAAAAATCCGGCAGGGATGCAAGCCAGCGTCCTACACGCTGGCCGTGGCTGGTTTTTTATAGTGAAGACATGGTTCAAACACAAGAAAGAGAGAGCACCATGTCCAAACCCGCACCCCGTATGACCTTTATCCAGGCCCTGATCGCAGCGGTTGCCGCTGCCGCCTGTTCCGCCGCTGTCGCCCAGGGCGCTGCTGCGGTCGTCAGCACCACGGAATCGCTGAATGCCGTGCAGGCCGAGCAGGCCGCCGAAAGCCCGGTCACTGCCAGCAGCAGCACCGTGATTGCGCCGACCGAAGCCATGCACGACATGGACAGCGCCGACAGCAAGGCCTCCGCACCCAAGGTGGATACGGAGGCCCTGAGCACCGGCATGCCGCCGGGCGTGAAGAAGCTGTAAGCGTGTTGACGGCTTAGCTGGGCTTGTGCATCAGGCCGTGTGCCAGCGCGCCCAGCGCCATGCCGGCAATGCCCCAGAGCACATCCCAGTTGCCGACGCCCAGGCCGGCCAGCATCGGGCCGGGGCAGACGCCCGACAGGCCCCAGCCGACACCGAACAGCGCCGAGCCGACCAGCATGTTGCGGCTGATGCCGCTGGTATAGCGGTCAAAGGTCTCGGCAAACACCGGTTTCTTCAGCAGTTTCGGGCCCAGCACCAGGCCCAGCGTGGCCACGGCAATGCCGCCGCCCATGACCAGCATCAGGCCCAGGTCATTCAGCATCAGGAATTC
>JAAYCV010000029.1 GCA_012729605.1 Ramlibacter sp.
AGCGCCGGATGGCGTGCTGCGGGCGATGCGCGAGCAGTTGTGCTGACCACAAGGAGTTGACCGACTGATGCTGCCCCGTATCACGCTAGCCCGTCTGGCCCAGGCTTTTTCACTGGGTGTGCCGCAGCAGCAGGCCTTGCAGCAGGTAGCCGGACTGGAGCAGCCGCCTGCCGGAGCGCTGCCGGTGCTGCAACGCATGCTGATCCTGCTGGCCGGCTCACTGACCGGCTTTGGCCTGCTGATGGCCATTGCCGCCAACTGGGACGATTGGAGCCGTCAGACGCACTTCGGGCTGCTGGGCCTGGCAGTGCTGCTGACCACGCTGGCGAGCTGGGCCCTGTCCGGCCGGCGCGCGCTGGCCGCCACCGCGCTGGGGGTGCTGGCACTGGCCAGCGTTGGTGGCTTGCTGGCGTTTTTTGGCCAGACCTACCAGACCGGCGCCGATACCTGGCAGCTGTTTGCCTTGTGGGCAGCACTGACGCTGCCGCTGTGCCTGGGGCTACGCCATCCCTTGCCGTGGACGATCTAGCTCGTGGTGGCGCATCTGGCGATCACGCTGTGGGCGCAGGGCCAGATCCAGGGCGGATTCTGGCTGCAGGATCGCCCGATCCTGCTGACGCAGCTACTGGCCATGGGTCTGGGCGGGCTGTTGTGGCTGGCGCTGCAGCCGGCTTGGCAGGCCTGGACCGGCAGCACGCGCCTGAGTGCCCGTGTGGCGCTGTTGTTGATGGTTCTGCTGTCGGTAGCGCTGGCACTGAGCGTATCGTCCATGGACCTGCCGCTGCGCACGTTGCAAAACCTGGCACCTGCGGTGATCGTGTTGCTGCTGCTCGGCAGCTGGTATTTGCGGGCGGCACGGCATGATTTGCTGGCGCTGAGCGCGATTGCGCTCGGCCTGCTGGTGCTGGCCATGGCGCAAATCGTATCGACGCTGATGCAGGGCCGTTTCCTGCAGCAGCATACTTTCTGGGTGATGCTGCTGATCGGGCTGAGCGCCCTGCTGCTGCTGGGTCTGACGGTAGCAGGCCTGATGCGCTTGCATGTCAGGCAACAAGGGTCGGCAGCCGATACGGCAGAAGAAGCCATTGCCCTGCTGCGCTGGCTGGAAACGCTGCGCGCCGGGCCGCATGCCGGCTGGCTGGATCGCGCGCTGACACACGGCATCGATCAGGGCTGGTGGCCGACGCGGACCCAGGCACTGGCCGCGATCCAGCCCGATGCGGCCGAACAGCGCCCGGCCGCACTGGTGGTCCTGTCGACACTGGGGGGGTGGCTGGCGGTGCTGCCGCTGGCCTGGGCGCTGCTGACACTGGAGCCCTCGCCCTGGATCGGCATGCTGCTGGGCCTGGCCATGGTGGTGCTGGCGCTGCTCGGCCTGCGTTCGGGTCCGCGCAGCCTCTTTCTGGAGCAGTGCTGCTATGCCGTGCTGCTGACTGGCATGATTGCCGCCAGCATATTTGCCGCCTTTGCCTCCGAGTCCCGCATCGATAGCGATATCACCACGACCGGCCTGGCGATGCTGGCCGCGCTGATGCTGCTGACCACCCTGGCCTTGCGCCAGGGCTGGCTGGTGCTGCTGATGGGTGCCGGCCTCTGCGTGGTGCTGCCCTGGCTGATCATTCAGCTGACCGGCAGTGACAGCTTTCTGTTTGTCGGTCAGGATGCACCGGCCTGGGCACTGGCCTGGCTGAATCCGCTGGTGGCACTGGTGTTTCCGGCGCTGGTCTGGTGGCTGCAGCGCCAGGGCCTGTCGCTGCCCTGGAAGCGATTCGAAAAACTGGAAAACTGGCTCGCCGGCTGGATGCTGGTGGTGCTGGGCCAGCAGATGCTGGAAGCCGGCAACACCTTTCTGCTGACCGGGCTGATCGGCGGCGGCCCGGGTCTGGCTGCCGGCATGGCAGGCAGTGGCGCCTGGAGTTTTTGGAGCTGGTGGCTGCCGCTGGTATCGGTGCTGTTTGCGCTGCTGGGCGCTGCAGCGCTGTGGCGTGCCTGGCCGGCACTGCGCCAACCACCGCTCGTGGCGCTGGCAGTGCTGCTGCTGGCGGCTTCGGCGCTGCTGCCCTCGCTGGGCGTGCCGCTGTGCTATCTGGCGATCTGTTGCGCCACCGGTCGCTGGCGGCTGGCTGGTGCCGCGGTCGCTGCCGTGCTGTGGGTGATTGGTGCCTTCTATTACCAGATCCACTACAGCCTGCTGGAAAAGGCCGGCCTGCTGGTGCTGACCGGCCTGCTGCTGGCGGCATTGGCGATCTGGATGCAGCAGCGCCAGAAACATGTGCCAAGCAACACGACAGATGACGGCGATGCGCCGGCGCGCCTGCGGCTGCCGCAGCTGCGCCACCTGATTCCGCTGACGGCGCTGGCCACGGCGGCCGTTGTGCTGCCTGGCATCCAGGACAACGAGGCCCTGATCCGCGATGGCGAACGCATACTGGTGCGACTGGCGCCGGTCGATCCGCGCTCGCTGGTACAGGGCGACTACATGGCACTGGCGTTCGCTCTAGATCCGGCCTCACCACTGGGCGACACGGCCTTGCCGGTACCCGCGCCGGATCGCGCTGCCGAAGACGCTGCCGCTGCGGCCGCCAGCGCAGCCGAAACCCCCACACAAGCCGAGCCAGAATCCCCATCTGAAGGCGAAGTGTGGACGCCCTCCGCGGCCCAGCCCCCGGCACGCCATGCCGTGTTCCAGCTGGACGGGCGCGGCGTAGCCACCATCGTACGACTGGAGCGCGATGACAGCCGGCCACCGCTGAAAGCCAATGAGCGCCGCATGCGCTTGCGCGAGCAGCATGGCCAGCCACTGCTGGTGACCGATGCCTGGTATTTCCGCGAAGGCGAAGCCAAGGCCTGGGAAACTGCGCGCTACGGCGAATTCCGCCTGCGTAACGATGGCCGTGCGCTGCTGGTGGGCATGGCGGACGAGCAGCTGCAGCCGATCAGGCCAGCCCGCCCCTGATCGCATTGATCACGGCATCAGCCGTGGTGGGTGCAGCACGTCGGCCAGCGTGACCTCTTCGGGCGGGTAGCGCCACAGCGCATCGAGCTGCGGCGAGCGCGGCAGCAGCCAGCGCTCGATCAGCGGCTGCATGCGCGTGCTCGCAATCGGCGCAATCAGCACCCAGCGCGCCCCGCCTTCGTCCAGCCGCGCCACCCAGTCGAGCGCCGCCATCTCTTCGAGGATCGATTCCAGCTGCGGTGCTTCGACGCGCAGGCCGCGCGCGAGCTCCTCCAGACAGGCACCACGGCGCGGCGTTTGCTGCGCCTGGTGCAGCCGGCGCAGCAGTTCGATCGCCAGTTGCATCTGCCAGCCCACGCCCTTGCCGTGGCGACGCAGGCCATCGAGCAGGCTCGGCAGGTAGGCGGCAATCACGGCACCAAGCAGGATCACGATCCAGATCAGGTAAAGCCAGATCAGCAGGATAGGCACGGCGGCAAACGTGCCGTAGACGACTGAGATGGAAGGCACCGATTTCAGATACCAGCCGATCAGCTGCTGGCCGGCGGTGATGCCGGCGGCCGCAAACACGCCGCCGGCAAAGGCATGCGACCAGCGCACCTGGGTGTTGGGCACAAAGTGGTAGAGCGCGGCAAAGCTCAGCGCCATCAGGCTGAATTCGATCAGGTCAATCAAGAGCTGCAGGCCGTCTGGCGTGACCACCGGGAAGCCGGTGACCCAGCCGCGCGACAGCGAGAGCAGGTAGGACGTGGTGACGATGCTGCCGCCGAACAGCACCGGGCCGATGGTGGCAGCGGCCCAGAAAATCAGGATGCGCTGCCCGAGCGGGCGCAGCTTGCGCACGCGCCAGATCGCGTTGAGGTGCTGGTTGATGCCGGACATCAGGCTGAATACGGTCAGTACGAACAGCAGCATGCTGACGGTACCGAGCTTGCCGGCGTGGCTGGCAAAGTTCATCAGGCCTTCGAGCACTGGTTGCGCAATGGCGGGCGGGATCAGGCTCTCCACCATCCAGCTTTCAAGCGCCTGGCGCAGCCGGCCAAACATGGGGAAAGCGGTGAAGATCGCCAGTATCAGCACGAAGAACGGCACCATGGCCATCAGCGTGGTCAGGGTCAGGCTGCTGGCGGTGAGCGCCAGATGGTCCTCGCGAAAACGTTGCCACAGCATGAGCAAGGTATCGCGCAGGGGGAAGTCCAGCACCAGATGGGAGAACCTGGCCTTCCAGTGTTTCAGCGTGCGGAAGATCTGCATGGCGCTATGATGCCAGCATTGCGCGATCCTGCGCGCTCCGATTTCCCCATCCATGACGCCCGATACCACCGCTTCCGACGGCCTGCAGGTCATCCCCCCTACTCCCGCGATCCGCTGGACGCGCTATGTTGCCGTGGGCAGCCTGATGGCGCTGATCGCGCTGTGCCTGGCCTGGGAACTGTGGCTGGCACCGCTGCGTCCGGGAGGCTCCTGGCTGGCGCTGAAGGCGCTGCCGCTGTGCATTCCGCTGGCCGGCCTGCTGCGCAACCGCATGTACACCTACCGCTGGGTCAGCCTGATGATCTGGCTCTATTTCTGTGAAGGCGTGGTGCGCGCCTGGGGTGATCCGCCACCGATCCGCTATTACGCCATCGCCGAAATCGTGCTGTGCCTGGTGCTGTTTGTCTCCTGCAGCCTGCATGTGCGGCTGCGCTTCCGCGCGGCGCGCAGCTTTTTTGCCAACGTGCTGAAGGAAAACGCCGCAGCCGTGCAGCAGGCCGAAGCCGCCCCGGTCACGGACAAGCCGAGCGGCAGCGCCTGACATGGCGCAGGGGTATCATGTCGGCCATGACCGCATCCCGCCCCGCCTACTCCCCCGATAACGACGATTTTCTCCAGCAGCTGCAGACGCT